>JBBDQX010000235.1:0-14183 GCA_040905765.1 Acetobacterales bacterium | reverse complement strand
GGCAGGAGACAGCCACCCCGACGGATCGCCCCTATTTCAGCAGCCTGCTAGAGCAGCCCATGCTGCAACGCAACAAATCGCTCCCGCGTTGCAGCATGCTGGCGTCGATTGGCGATTGGCGTTATCCCGGGGCCATGTCGCAAGCGCTTCCGTCCATCGCCTTCCTCGGCATCGGCATCATGGGTCTGCCGATGGCCCGCCGGCTTTGCCAGGCCGGCTATCCGGTTGCCGCCTGGAATCGCACCCCGGAAAAGGCGGTGGCGCTCGAGGCGGACGGCGCCGTGGTCGCCGGCAGTGCCGCCGTGGCCGCCGAGGGGAGGGACGTCGTTGTCGTCATGCTGACCGACGGCCCCGCCTGCGATGCGATGCTGACCGGGGAGGGCAAGGTGCTGGCCGCCATGCCGACGGGCGCCACGCTTTTGGTCATGAGCTCGATTCCGGTCGAGACCGCCCGGCGGCTGGCGGATGCGGCGGCGTCGCGCGGCGTCGCCTTCGTCGACGCGCCGGTGTCGGGTGGCGAGATCGGCGCGCAGCAGGGCTCCCTCGCCATCATGGCGGGCGGCGAGGCGGAGGCGCTGCAACGTCTCCGCCCGGTACTGGACGTTTTCGGCCGCACCACCCACGTCGGCCCGGCCGGCTCCGGTGCGCTCGCCAAGATCGCCAATCAGATGATCGTCGGCATCACCATCGGCGCGGTCGCCGAGGCGCTGCTGCTGGCGAAGCGGGGCGGCGCCGACGTGGCCGCCGTGCGGCAGGCGCTGCTCGGCGGTTTCGCCGGGTCGCGCATCCTCGACGTGCACGGCCAGCGCATGATCGACGGCAGCTTCGCCCCCGGCGCCTATTCGACCATCCAGCTCAAGGACATGGGCCTGGCGACCGAACTCGCGGGCCGCCTTGAGGTCGATCTGCCGCTCAGCGAGGCGACACGGCGGCTCTACGAGGACCTCGTCGCCCACGGCGACGGCCGGCTCGACCACAGCGCCCTGTACCGCGAGATCGAGCGACGCGCGCGCGAGCCATGATCGAACTGCTGGTCCACAGCTTCGTCACCTTCTTCGTCATCCTCGACCCGCCGGGGACGGCCGCGATCTTCCTCGGCCTCACGCAGGACAAGGCCGTCGCGGCCCGCCGCGCGTCGGCGGTGCGGGGCGTCGCGGTGGCGACCGGCGTGCTGGTCGGCTTCGCGCTGATCGGCGAACTGCTGCTCGCCGCGCTCGGCATCAGCCTTCCGGCGTTCAGGCTGGCCGGCGGGATCCTGCTGTTCCTGCTCGCCACCGACATGGTGTTCGCCCGCCATACCGGGCTGCGCTCGACCACCGACATGGAGGACGAGGAGGCGGAGCGTCGCCGCGACATCTCGGTCTTCCCGCTGGCCATCCCGCTGCTTGCCGGGCCGGGCGCGATCACATCGGTGATGCTGCTGATGGCGCGCGCCGACGGCGACCTCGCCGCGCAGGCCGTGGTGCTGTCGACGCTGCTGGCGGTGATGGCGATCAGCCTCGCCTCGCTGTTCGCCGCGGGCCGCCTGGCGCGTACCCTGGGCGTCACCGGGGCCAACGTCGCCAGCCGGCTGCTCGGCATCATCCTGGCCGCGCTGGCCGCGCAGTTCGTCCTCGACGGGGTGCGCCAGAGCTTCGGTATCGGCTGAGGCCGGCGGCGCGGGATGGCCGGTCCGAAGCGCATCGTACGCGGCGGAATCCGCAGGGCACTCCGGTTGCTCACGCGTCGCTCGCGGTCGGCCCGCCCGGTGGTGGTGGAGGCCTATCGCGGCTATGGCACGCCGCATCGCGCGGTGATGTCGGGCCGGGTGTTCCGCCAGCCGTCGATCGGCCTCGGCCTCGCCGAAGCCACGCTCGCCCGCAGCCTCGCCGATATCGTTCGCCGCACGCTGCGGCGCGGTCTGTCCGGCGCCGACGTCATCGCCCGCATCGACGGTAACGAGCATCGCGTCGCGGCCGACGGGGCGGGGTTCTTCGATCTCGACATGCCGCTGCAATTCCCGTCGCGGCCGACCGGCCCGTGGCACCGGCTGGCCCTGCGAGTGGAGCGCGAAGGCGAACCGCTGGCCGAGGCGCAGTGCGACATCTACGTGCCGCCGCCCGGCGCGTCGGTGGTGGTGATCTCCGATATCGACGACACCGTCATGCACACCGGCGTGGCCAGCAAGCTGCGCATGATGTGGGCGCTGTTTTTCACCCCCGCCGAGAGCCGGCTGGCCTTTCCCGGTCTGGCGGCGCTGTACCGGGCGCTGCATCGCGGCCGCGGCGGCGACGAGGGTAATCCGATGCTCTACGTCTCGCGCGGGCCGTGGGCGATCTACGGCCTGCTGGAGGAGTTCTTCCGGCTGCACGAAATTCCCGTCGGGCCGGTGCTGTTCCTGCGCGACTGGGGTATGCACCTGCAGCATCCGCTGCCGCGCCTGTCGCGCGGCCACAAGCTGGCGCTGATCCGGCGGATGATGGACGTCTACCGCGACCTGCCGTTCGTGCTGATCGGCGACAGCGGCCAGCGCGACCCCGAGAACTACGCCCGCGTGGTGCGCGACAGTCCGGGGCGGGTGAAGGCCGTCTACATCCGCGACGTCAGCCACGATCCTAGGCGCCGCCGGGCAATCGAGGCGCTGGCCGAGGAGGCGGTGCGTCACGGCACGGCGATGGTGCTGGCCGCCGACAGCTTCGCGATGGCCGAGCACGCGGCGCGGCACGGACTGATCACCGGCGAGGCCGCGCGCGCGGTGCTGGCGGAGCGGGAGCAGGAAGCCGAGGCCGCGACGGAGGAATCCCGGCCAGGTCCGGCCCGCAGGATCGAAGCGGAAGCGCCCGGGCAGGCCGGCGCCGAGGCCGGCGCGGCCTGCGGCGGAGAACAGGAGGCCGGCGGCAGCACCGAGGTGGAGCGCAAGCCCTGACTGCCCGCGCTCAGCTCTCGCGCGGCAGCAGCGTCTCGACCAGCGTCGTCCAGTAGCTGGCGCCGACCGGCAGCATGTCGTCGTTGAAGTTGAAGTCCGGGCTGTGGACCATCGGGTTGTGCGGACCCTCGCGGCCGGCGCCCATCCAGATATAGCAACCCGGCCGTTTCTGCAGCATGTAGGCGAAGTCCTCCGCCCCCATGCACGGCTTCGCCGCCACCGACACGTTGTCGTCGCCCACCACCTTGCCGGCGATGCGCATGCATATGTCCGTCTCGTCGGCGTTGTTGATCGTTGGCGGGTAGCGCCGGATATAGGTGCTCTCCGCCGCGCAGCCGAAGGCGCCGGCGATCTGCTCCGACATTTCGCGGATGCGCGCCTCGGCGCGGTCCTGCACCGCCGCGTCGAAGTACCGCACCGTGCCGCGCAGCACGACCGACCCCGGCGTCACGTTCCAGGCCTCGCCGGCATGGAACTGCGTCACCGTCAGCACCAGCGCGTCGGAGGCGTCGGTGTTGCGGCTGACCACCGTCTGCAGCGCCAAGACGAGCTGCGCCGCGCAGACCACCGGGTCGGCGTTGAGGTGCGGCATGGCGGCGTGGCCGCCGCGGCCGCGGACCGTGATCTCGAAGTTGTCGGCGCCGGCCATGATCGGTCCTGGCCGCGCCGCGAAGCGCCCGGCCGGCAGCTCCGGCCAGTTGTGCAGGCCGAACACCTGTTCCATCGGGAACTGTTCGAACAGGCCGTCCTCGACCATCACCTGGCCGCCGGCCTCGTTCTCCTCCGCCGGCTGGAAGATGAAATAGACGGTGCCGTCGAAGTTCGGGTTCTCGGCGAGGTAGCGCGCCGCGCCGAGCAGCATCGTGGTGTGCCCGTCGTGTCCGCAGGCATGGGCCGAGCCGGGACTGGTCGAGCGATAGGGCAGGTCGGGGTTGGCCTCGGTCATCGGCAGCGCGTCCATGTCGGCGCGCAGCCCGATGGCGCGGCCCCGGCCGCTGCCGCCGACCAGCTTGCCCACCACCCCGGTGCCGGCAAGGCCGGTGTGCACCTCGATGCCGAACGACTTCAGCCTGTCGGCGACGATGCCCGCCGTGCGGTACTCCTTGAACGCGGTCTCCGGGTGCGCGTGCAGGTCCTGCCGCCACCCGGTCATCTCCGGAAGGAACTCGGCGATGCGGTTCACCACGGGCATGGTGCGCTCCTCAGGGAAGGGTGGCGGTCGGTTCCGGCCGCAGGAAGTCGAAGTCCACGCCCTCGTCGGCCTGCAGTACCTGCTCCATGTACAGCCGGTCGTAGCCGCGGGCGAAGCTCGGCTGCGCCAGCTTCAGGTTCTTGCGCCGCTTCTCCAGCTCGGCCTCGTCGACCAGCAGGTCGAGCCGGCGGTCCTTGACACTCAGGCGGATGCGGTCGCCGTCCCTGACCAGCGCCAGCGGCCCGCCGACCGCCGCCTCCGGCGTGACGTGCAGCACGATGGTTCCGAAGGCGGTCCCGCTCATGCGCGCGTCGGATATCCGCACCATGTCCTTGACCCCCTCGCGCGCCAGCTTGCGCGGGATCGGCAGATAGCCGGACTCCGGCATGCCGTAGCCGCTCTTGGGGCCGGAGTTCTGCAGGATCAGGAAATCGTCGGCGGTGACGTCGAGGTCGGGGTCGTCGACGCGCTTCGCCAGGTCGTCGAGCGAGGAGAACACCACCGCGCGGCCCTCCTTCTCGAACAGCCGCTCGTCGGCCGCCGCGCGCTTCAGGATGGCACCGCGCGGCGCCAGGCTGCCGAACAGCGACACGATGCCGCCGGTCGGGCGGATCGGGTCGTCCGACTTGCGCACCACCCGGTGGTCGACCCAGCCCTCGTCCTCGGCCAGCCGCTCGCCCAGCGTCTGCCCGGTCACCGTCATGCAGTCGAGGTGCAGCCGGTCCTTGATCTGGCGCAGCACCGCGCCGACTCCGCCGGCGGCGTGGAAGTCCTCCATGTAGTTGTCGCCGGTCGGCTTCAGGTCGACCAGCACCGGCGTCGTCTCGCTGATGTCGTTCAGCTTCTCAAGCGGGATGCGGATGCCGGCGCGCCCGGCGATGGCGGACAGGTGCACTACCGCGTTTGTTGAGCCGCTGATCGCCATCAGCACCCGCAGCGCGTTCTCGACGGACTCCGGCGTGACGATCCGGTCCGGCGTGATCTTCGTCCTCGTCAGTTCCATCGCCAGCGCGCCGCTCGCCTCGGCGGCGCGCAGCCGGTCGGCGTGGACCGCCGGGATGCCGGCCGTGCCGGGCAGCGTCATGCCCAGCGCCTCGGCGATGCAGGCCATCGTGCTCGCCGTGCCCATCACGCCGCAGGAACCGGCGGTCACCGCCAGGTTGCCCTCGATCTCGGCGACCTTGTCGCCGTCGATGGTGCCGGCGCGGTACTGCGCCCAGAAGCGGCGGCAGTCGGTGCAGGCCGACAGCCGCTCGCCCTGATAGCGCCCGGTCAGCATCGGCCCGCCGATCAGCTGCACCGCCGGCACCTTCGCCGAGACCGCCGCCATCAGCTGCGCCGGTACCGTCTTGTCGCAGGCGCCAAGCATCACCACCGCGTCGAGCGGCTGCGCCCGCATCATCTCCTCGGTGTCGATCGACATGAGGTTGCGGTAGTACATCGTGCAGGGCGACAGGAACGGCTCGCAGATCGAGATCGTCGGGAACTCGAGCGGCAGCCCGCCGGCCGCCAGCACGCCGCGCTTCACCGCTTCGATCAGTTCCGGGAAGTGGCGGTGGCAGTTGTTGAGGCCGCTCGACGTGTTGACGACGCCGATGGTCGGCTTCGCCAGCATTTCCGAGGAGTATCCCATCGACCGCGCGAAACCGCGCCGCAGGTAGAGCGCGAAGTCGTTGTCGCCGTAGTTGGCGGCGTTGCGGCCGAGGCCGAACGGTTCCTTCTTCTTGGCCATGTCCTGTCCCTGCCGGCGGCTTTACAGGTAGCCGAGCTGCTTCAGCAGCTTCAGGCCGGGGTCGATGCGGTCGATGCTGAGGTCGCCCTTCGCTAGTCCGTCGCGCACCTTGACCTCCTTCTTGTCGCGCGCCTTGCACTTCTCCAGCACCGCCTCCGCGCTGGCCAGCGGCACCACCACGACCCCGTCGTCGTCGGCGACGATGATGTCGCCCGGACCGACAGCCACGCCGGCGCAGGTGATCGGCACGTTGATCTTGCCGGGCGTCACCTTGGTCGTGCCCTTGGGACAAAGCCCGCGCGCGAAGACCGGAAACTTCATCTTGTTGAGGTCGATGCCGTCGCGCACGCAGGCGTCGATCACCAGGCCCTTGAAGCCCTGCGCCATCGCCTGCGTCGCCATCAGCTCGCCGAACGGCCCGCCTTCCTCGAAGCCCTTCATGTCGCAGACCAGCACGTCGCCCGGCACCTTGTGCGCCACCGCGTAGTGCAGGGCCAGGTTGTCGCCCGGCCGGCTGTCGACGGTGAAGGCGGATCCGCACACCTTCATGCCCTTGTAGATCGGCTTGATCGCCACCGGCATGCAGATGCCGCCGCTCTCGACCACCGTGGCGGTCGGGCTCTTGGCGAATTCGGCGATCATCTTCTTCGACGGACGCTTGTGGTCGGCGTTGTAGGCCATGGACGTTCCCTCTGTAACTGGTTGGCGGGTCAGAAGCCGCGATTGGCGCTGGCCGCGGACGGCTTGGAAAACTTGGCGATCTTCTTCTCGTTGAACTCGATTCCGTGGCCCGGCAGGTCCTTCGGGCCGACCATGCCGTCCTTCGACTTCAGCGGCCGGTCTATGATCTCCATGATGTTGAGCACTTCGGTGTCGAGGAAATGCTCGACGATCATGCCGTTGGGGATGGCGCAGACCAGGCTGACGTGCAGATCCGAGAACCAGTGCGGCGCGATCGGCAGGTCGTTGCCCGCCGCCATCTGCGCGATGCGCATAAACTCGGTGATACCGCCGCAGACGCCGGCGTCGGTCTGCAGGATCGAGGCGGCCCCGGCGTCCATCAGCGCCTTGAAACCCCAGCGCGTCTGCTCGATCTCGCCGGTCGCCACGGGGATGTTGGTGCGGCTGGCCAGTTCCGCGTGCCCTTCGATATTGTCGGGCAGGAACGGCTCCTCGATCCAGCCGATGTCGTAATCCTCCACCCGGTCGAGGAAGCGCAGCGCGCTCGGCACGTCGTTCCAGGCGTTGTTGGCATCGAGGAACAGCCGCCCCTTCGGCCCGAGCGACTTGCGGGCGGCGGCGACGCGCTTGGCGTCCTCGTCCGGGTCGCCGCGGCCGACCTTGATCTTCACGTCGACGAAGCCCTGCTTCTTCCAGGCCCGCACCTCGTCGCCGATACCCTTCGCCCCCTTGCCGGGGAAGTAGTAGCCGCCGCTGGCGTAGCAGGGGACGGCGTCGCGGTACGCGCCGAGCATCTTGTGGAGCGGCTGCCCCGTCGCCTTGCCGGCGGCGTCCCACAGCGCGATGTCGACCGCGCTGATCGCGCGGATCGCCGCGCCGCGCCGGCCGACCAGCAGCGATTCGCGGAACATCGCGTCCCACAGCGCCTCGCGGTCGCGCACGTCGGCGCCCTTGAGATGGGGGATCAGCACGTCCTCGACGCAGGCAGTGATCATCGGCCCGCCGGAGTTGCCGGCATAGGTGAAGCCGTAGCCGACCTCGCCGCTGTCCAGCGTGACGCGCACGAGCGTGTACTGGCGCTCCGCGACCGTCCGGGTCGAGAAGGCCAGCGGGCGCGGCACGGGGATGTACACGGTCTGGGCCGTGACGGACTTGATCTTCATGCTTCGGGTCCCCGGGTTGCGGTGCGGGACGGGCGCGGGTGCGCCGCGGAGGCGAGGGTCGATTTGTATCAGGTGGCTTTTGGGCCGAAAAGGGCGCCGCCCGGCTTGTCGAAGGCGGAAACCTTGCTGAGGAAGCTCAGGCTGTCGCCATCATGCTCCAGTCCTGCCGCGTCGAACAGCGCCGCCAGGTCCTCCTCGACGTAGCCGGCGTAGTATGGCTCGTGGAAGCGCAGCGGGAAGCGCCGCAGCGCGTTGTCGAGTTCCGGCCGGTCGCCGAGCTGCAGCGTGTCGATGACGATCAGCCGCCCGCCCGGCCGCAGCACCCGCCCGGCCTCCGCAGCCACGTTGCGCCGCGCGTCCGGCGGCAGCTCGTGCAGCAGGTAGGCGCACAGCACCACGTCGAAGCTGCCGTCCTCCGCCGGCACGTCCTCGGCGTTCGCCTGCCAGAAGCGCAGGTTGCGGAAATGGTCGTTCAGACTTCGCGCCTCCTCCAGGTACGGCGCGCTGAGGTCCAGCGCGGTGGCGTCGATCGCCGGGTAGTTCTCCTTCACCGCCTTGAGCAGCCGGCCGGTGCCGCAGCCGAGATCGAGCAGCCGCACCGTCGCCGGATCGCGGTCGTGCAGCACCTCCCACAGCGGCACCAGCGCCTGCCGCCGCATCGCGTCGGCGGTCCCGCCGAACAGCGTCTCGACCTGATGGTCGTACAGCCGTGCCGAGCGGCGGCTGAGATAGCCGTCGGTCTGGTAGTGGAAGTTGCGCAGGAAGTAGTCCGGCAGGTCGGTCGCAGCCTCCTTCGGCAAATCGCTGTGGCCCTCGCTGCGCCGGCGCCCGGCGACGCGCGGCACGTCGCGCAGGAAGGCGATGCTGCGCAGCAGCGCGCGGTGCGGCGGCTCGATCAGCTGCTCCGGCATGCGATAGTAGCCGGCGGCGATGTTGCGCCAGTCCTGCTCGAACGCCGCGCGTATCTCCTTCAGCCAGTCGGCGACGCGAAGGTCCGAGGGCGGGGGCGCATCGTCCGGCAGCGGCTGGCTGCCCGCCAGGCGCGCGGCGATCACCGACTGCCCCATATAGAAGCCTGCGCGGGCCGTCTGCGTCAGCCCGTAGCGCGCCAGGTCGGCGAGTTCGGAAATCAGGCTGGCCATCGGCGACTCGTCATGGCTCAGGTCGTCTCCGCGGTTCCGGGGCGGCGCCGCAGCCAGTCGCCGCGGCGATAGCGGAACACCATGCCGCGGCCGAGGATCCAGCCGGTCGCCCGCCGTGGCAGCACCCGGTGCATGAGGGCGGCGAACTTGTTCGGCAGGCCCACCACGTGCGTCGCCTTGCGGCCGAGCGCGCGCAGTCCCTCGCGCGCCACCCGTTCCGGCGGCACGACCCCGACCTCGGGCGCGAACGGCACGCCGGCGGTCGCGTGGAAGGCTGTCTCGGTCGACCCCGGGCACAGCGCCAGTACGTCCACGGGCTGGCCCGCCATCTCCCCGGCCAGCCCCTCGGCGAAATACAGGTCGAACCCCTTCGTCGCGGAGTAGGTGGAGAACCACGGCGTCGGGAAGATGCCGACCACGCTGGACAGCACGATGACGCCGGCGCGCCTGCCGTCAGCCTCCGCCCGCGCGGCCATGCGCGGCAACAGCCGGCGGGTCAGGATCACCGGCGCCGCGACGTTGACGTCGATCATGTCGAGCAGCTGGTCCTGCGTCGATTCTGTTAACGGCGCGAAGGCGCCGATGCCGGCGTTGTTGATCAGCAGGTCGATGCCGAAGGCGTCCGCCCGGTCGGCCAGGGACGCGCAGGCGTCGCGGTCGCGCAGGTCGACCAGCGCCGTCTCGACCCGCCGGCCGTCGCGGCGCAGCCCGTCCGCCACCGCCTGCAGCCGCGCCGTGTCGCGCCCGGCCAGCAGCAGGTCGGTCTCCGCCGGCAGTTCGCGCGCGAACGCCGCGCCGATGCCGCTCGACGCGCCGGTGATGAGCGCGGCCTTGTAGGGGGCTGGGTAGGTGGCTGGCACGGTGCGGAACCTCCCGGCGATGCATGGACGATGAGGGTGCGCCGCTGGTCCGGCGCCGCGCGCGGCGCTATTCTGCCGCCGCGGAGGGTGGAGGAGCAATGACGCCTGAGGCCACGCGCCGGGCGATCCTGCTCGGCAACATCGCGCATTCCTATTCGCACCTGTTCCTGCCGCTGTTCTTCGTGGTTGCGCTGGTGCTGGAGGAGGAGTTCTCGGCCCCGTTCGCCGAGGTCGCGGCGCTGGCGGTGCCGATGACGGTGCTGTTCGGCGCCGGCGCGCTGCCGGCTGGCTGGCTCGGCGACCGCTGGAGCCCGATGGGCATGATGGTCGTGTTCTACCTCGGTACCGGCCTGTCGGCGCTGTTCACCGGGCTCGCGGGCTCGTTGCTCGCGGTCGGCGTCGGGCTGGCGCTGATCGGCCTGTTCACCTCGATCTACCACCCCGTCGGCATTGCCTGGCTGGTCCGCGTCGCCGCCGAGCGGCGGGGCAGGGCGCTCGGCCTCAACGGCGTTTTCGGCATGTTCGGGCCGGCCGTCGCGGTCTCGCTCGGCGCGCTGGTCACCTACGGCTGGGGCTGGCGCTGGGCGTTCATCCTGCCGGGTGCCGCGGCGGTCGTCCTCGGTCTCTATTTCTGGTGGCTGATGGCGCGGCGCGAGCTGGTCGACATCGACGGCGACGCGATGCCCGAGCCGCCGATGCCGCACCGCGGCCAGCAGCTCCGGGCGCTGGGGCTGCTGTTCGTGTGCGTCGCCTGCAACGGCGTCTCCTTCCAGGCCCTGCAGGCGGTGCTGCCGAAGCTGTTCGAGCAGCGGCTGGGCGTCATGCTGGACGCCAACGTGATGGTGATCGGCGCGCTCTATACGATGGTGTTCGTCGTCGCCGGCTGCTGGCAGCTGTTCACCGGCACGCTGGCCGACCGCCGCGCGCCGCAGCCGATCTACGTCATGGCCTTCGCGCTGCAGATCCCGCTGTTCCTGATCGCCGCGGCGGCCGCCGGCTGGCCGCTGCTGCTGGTCGGTCTGATGATGCTGGCGGCCAACGTCGGCGCCCAGCCGGCGGAGAACAGCCTGATCGCCCGCCTGACGCCCGGCCACCTGCGCAGCCGCGTCTTCGCGGTGAAGTTCGTCACCACGCTGCTGGTCGGCTCGCTCGGCGTTGCGCTGGTCCCGCTGGTGTACGGCCTGACGGGCGATTTCTTCTGGCTTTTCATCGTCCTGTCGATCTCCGCCGGCATTGCGCTGCTGACGTCGCTGGCGCTGCCCGGCGAGGCGGCGCTGCGCCGTACGGCGCCGGCGGACGCACCGGCGGAGTGAGTCGCGGTATCATAATACCGCTTTCGTAAGTGTCGGATTTCACGCCTCTTTTCCGGT
Organism: Acetobacterales bacterium; assembly: GCA_040905765.1. GTDB lineage: Bacteria > Pseudomonadota > Alphaproteobacteria > JBBDQX01 > JBBDQX01 > JBBDQX01. The sequence continues at coordinate 3,138 of JBBDQX010000235.1, read as the reverse complement.
TGACAGGCACCTCGCGGACGCATAGAAAGCGCTCTCCCGGGGCGGGTGCGCCTGTCGGGGCGCGCATATGCGCGCATGTATTCGCGGGCAAGGGTCCGGAGCGACAGATGAAAACCTATTCGGCCAAGCCGACCGAGGTCGAGCGCAAGTGGTGGCTGATCGACGCCGAGGGCCTCGTCCTCGGTCGCCTCGCCGCCACCGTGGCGAAGATCCTGCGCGGCAAGCACAAGACCATGTTCACGCCCCATGTCGATACCGGCGACCATGTCGTGATCGTCAATGCCGAGAAGATCCGCCTGACCGGCAACAAGCGGCAGGACAAGAAGTACTACTGGCATACCGGCTATCCGGGCGGCATCAAGGACCGCACGGCGGGGGCGATCCTCGATGGCCGCTATCCGGAGCGCGTCATCCAGAAGGCGGTGGAGCGGATGATCACCCGCAACCCTCTGGGCCGCCAGCAGCTGCGCAAGCTCAAGGTCTACGCCGGTGCAGAGCACCCGCACGAAGCGCAGCAGCCGGAGGTGCTCGACGTCGCGGCGATGAATCCGAAGAACAAGAGGAGCGCGTAGCGCCATGGCCGAGGAGCAGACCCTCAACGATCTCTCGCAGCTCGGCGAGGCCACAGGCCTGGGTTCGGACGCCGCACCGGAGCGCGAGCCGCAGATCGACCAGTTCGGCCGTTCCTATGCGACCGGCCGCCGCAAGGAGGCCGTCGCCCGTGTCTGGCTGAAGCGCGGCAGCGGCAAGATCAGCGTCAACGGCCGCGACGCGTCGGTCTATTTCGCGCGTCCCGTGCTGCAGATGATCATCAACCAGCCGTTCGAGGTCGCCGAACGCAAGGGCGAGTTCGACATCTACTGCACCGTCAGCGGCGGCGGCCTCTCGGGCCAGGCCGGCGCGGTGCGGCACGGCATCAGCCGCGCGCTCACCCTGTTCGAGCCGGGCCTGCGTCCGGCGCTGAAGTCGAACGGCTTCCTGACCCGCGACCCGCGCACCGTGGAGCGCAAGAAGTACGGCCGCCGCAAGGCCCGCCGCAGCTTCCAGTTCTCGAAGCGCTAGGCGCGAACCCCGGTATTTTGCGGACCGCCCCCCGTCGCCGTTATTTGCGGGCCGGGGCGACTCGTTGAAAAAGCCCCTGCACCTCCCATCCTCCAGCCTGTGACGCGGTTGCCGGACCGGCTTCCGCTTCCCGTGCACGACGATGAACGAGCGACACCGCTGCGGGCGCTCAACCCCCCGCCGGCTTGCGCATCAGCAGCGGGATCACCGCCGTCCAGCGGCCGCTGGCGTCCCAGCGGTAGGGGCCGGAGTCCGGGTCGACCGGGTCGATGCCGTGCGGCAGGTCGTAGCGGAAGATGCACAGGTCGCCGAGGTCGTGCTGGGCGTCGACGCTCAGCTTCTCGCCGTCGACCATGAAGTAGGTCTGTCCGGAGAAGAAGTCGCGCCCCTTGCGCGAGATGTTGAGGATCAGGCCGTAGCGCATCGGCATCAGCGGGTGCTGGTGCGTTTGGAAATAGCCGCCGCCGCGGGGGTAGTGGATGACCTGCGGCCGGAAACCGCGCACGTCCGCGTCTTGCGCGAAACCGAACCGCTCGCCGCGCAGCAGGTTGTAGAACGCCGCCTGGCGCTCGAAGCACGGCCGGATCTCCGGCCACAGCGGGTCGGCGTCGTCCGGATAGACGATCAGCGAGCGGAACACGCGCTTCGTCTTCGAGTTCGGGGGTTCGATATCGACGGTGTGGTAGGACCGCGTCGCCTCGAATCGGTCGAGCACGGTCGGTTCCTGCCTGTCCATGAACGCGGCGGCCAGCCGGTGGGCGGCGTCGCAGGTCCCGTGGTCGGCGAAGCCCTTGACGATCAGTACCGGAAAGGCCTCGAGCGCCCGCGCCGCGGCTCCGGCGGTGGTCGCCTCGTCGGCCCAGGCGATTTCCGGGACCGGCGCCACGGCGGTATCAGCGCCGCGCGCCGACCCGCACCAGCGTGCGGTCGCGCATGTACCGGGAGGTCTCGTAGTCGAGGTGGAACGGCGCCTCGGCCGACCATTCCAGGAATGCCCTGCTCGCGCCCGGATAGCGGCGGAAGTTGAACTCGTCGGCGACCAGCAGGCTGCCCGGTAGCAGCCGAGGCGCGACGGCGTCCAGGCAGGCGCGGGTCGGGCCGTAGGTCGCCATATCGAAGTAGGCGAGGGCGACCGACTCCCCCTCGTGCTCCGCGAGATAGCGCGGTACGGTCGCTGTCGCATCGCCGGCGACGACCTCGCAGCGCGGATGGTCGGGATAGACGCTCATCCCCTCGTGGAAGCGCAGCAGGTCGCGCAGCATGTCGGCATAGCCGGCGGGCAGGCTGTAGGCGTCGGAGGTCAGTTCCGTGCTGTCTCCGTCCCGCGCCGCGTCGACGGAGGGGTAGCCGCCCGCGGTCTGGAAGTTGTCGAAGCCGACGATCCGCCGCTCGACGTTGAACGGCTCGTAGATCGCCCGCAGGTTCTCGAACAGCACCAGGTTCTGGCCGAGATGGCAGCCGAACTCGCAGATCAGCCCCGGCCGGTCGAGGACCCGTTCGTACAGGTCGTTGACGAACAGGATCTTGGCCAGCCCGGAATTGCGGATGAACAGGCCGAGGTTCTGCAGCAGCAGCCCCTTGCCGACGGCGGGATCTCCGGCGATCCGGTCGAAGTGCTCCAGCACCCTTTCCGCCGCGTGCGCCTGCTCGGGCGTCTTCTTCGACTCGACAGCCATGCCCCGCTACTCACCCCATCTGCCCGCGGGGATGGTAGTCTTTCCGCGGCTTGCGGAACAGTCCCCGGCGGCGTAAACCGCCGCACCTCTTTCATGTTCGCGGCCCAGCCTCTAGTTTGCGGCCGAAGGGAGAGACAGGCATGACCGCCACCGTGTTCATCGACGGCGAGGCCGGCACCACCGGCCTGCAGATCGCCGACCGGCTCGCCGGCCGGCACGACATATCGCTGCTGCGCCTCGGCGAGGCCGAGCGCAAGGACCCGGCCGCCCGACGCGAGGCGCTGAACGGCTGCGATGTCGCCATCCTCTGCCTGCCCGATGACGCGGCGCGCGAGGCGGTGGCGATGATCGGCGAGCCGTCGGTGCGGGTGATCGATGCCTCGACCGCGCACCGCACAGC
>JBBDQX010000234.1:0-14219 GCA_040905765.1 Acetobacterales bacterium | reverse complement strand
CTCGAGGTCGATCAAACCGCCTTTACGGTTCTTGATGTCCCACGGATCGTCGCCGCGGTGCTCGCGGCGCATCCGCGCCCGCATGGCGACGATGTCGCGGGCTAGTCCACCGGCCTCGCGTGGCCGGATAAGCACGTCGCGAACGACATCGCCGATCGACTTGCGCAGTGGCTCCGGCCCGGCGATCAGGCGTGCCCGCGTCAGTGCCTGGTGCTCCCAGGTCCAGGCGTTGTGCGACTGGTAGCTCCGGAAATGCGTCAGGCTGCATGCCAGCGGCCCCTTGCCGCCCGAAGGCCGCAGCCGGGTATCGATGTCGTAAAGCGCGCCCTCTGCGGTCAGTGCGGTCAGTGCGGTGACCACCGCCTGCGTCAGGCGATTGAAGTAATGCCCGGGGGTCAGCGGGCGGTCGCCGTCTGACGAGATGTCGGCAGGCGGATCGCCGTAGACGAAGACGAGGTCGAGATCGGAGGTGGCGCTGAGCGTGCGGCTGCCGAGCTTGCCGAGCGCCACCACCGCCAGGCTGGTGCCGGCGATGCGCCCGTGGCGCCGGGCGAAGTCGGCCTCCACATGGGGCAGCAGCCCGGCAATGGTCGCCTCGGCGATGTCGCTGAGCGCGCGTCCCGCCTCGACGGCATCGACATGGCCGCGCAGCAGTTGCACCGCCACCAGGAAACGCCGGTCGTTGGCCCAGCGTCGGGTCCGGTCCAGCGCCGCCTCGTAGTGCTCGGCCAGCGCGAGCGTGCTTGCGAGCTCGTGTTCGAGTTCCTCCAGCAGGGGCGGCGGCTCCGAAAACCCCTGGTCCAGCAGGGCCTCCATCAGGGCCGGCCGGCGGCTGAGATGTCCGGCGATGCGGGGTGAGCCGCTCATCAGGTCGGCAACCAGCTCGAGGATGTTGGGGTTGCTGTAGAACAGCGAGAAGATCTGCACCCCGGCCGGCAGGTGGCTGAGGAACTCGTCGAACCGCGCGAATGCGGCGTCGGGCTGCGCCGTCCGTCCGAGGGCGCGGATCAGGGTCGGCACCAGCTCGGTCAGCAACTCGCGGGAGCGGGTGCTGCGGGTGGCACGGTAGCGCCCGTGGTGCCAGCCGCGGATCGTCTGCGACACCGTGCGCGGATTGCTGAACCCCAGGTTCTCGATCGTCGCCAGCGTCTCGGGGTCATCGTCGCCGCCGGTGAACACCAGGCTGCCGCCGATTTCCTCGTCGCCGCTGCTCAGGCTGGGCGCATCCTCGAACAGCTCGGCGTAGTGGCCCTGGACCCTCTCGAGCCGGGCGACGAAGTCTCGCGAGAACGTGCCGGCGTCCGGGTAGCCGAGGAAAGTGGCGAAGGCGGAAAGCTGCTCGTCGCTCTCCGGCAGCGAATGGATCTGCCGGTCGTCGATCATCTGCAGCCGGTGCTCGACGCGGCGCAGGAAACGATAAGCCTCTGCAAGATCTTCGGCCGTCTGCGCGTCGACATGGCCGGCATCCACCAGCCCCCGCAGCGCCGCCTCGGTGCCGCGCATGCGCAGGTCGGGGTCGCGGCCTCCCCAGATCAGCTGCTGGGTCTGGCAGAAGAACTCGATCTCGCGGATCCCGCCGCGACCGAGCTTCACGTTATGGCCAGCGACCGCGATCCTGCCGCCGCCGCGATGGCTGTGAATCTGCCGCTTGATCGAGTGGATGTCCTGAATGGCGGCGAAATCCAGGTACTTGCGCCAGACGAAAGGGCGCAAATGTTTAAGGAAGGATTCACCCGCCGCGATGTCGCCGGCGACGGGGCGGGCCTTGATCATCGCCGCCCGCTCCCAGTTCTGGCCAAGGCTCTCGTAGTAGCCCTCGGCCGCGCTTGCGGACATCGCGAGTTGGGTGACGCCGGGATCGGGGCGCAGCCGCAGGTCGGTCCGGAAGGCGTAGCCGTCTCCGGTGCGCTCTTCGATAATTCTTACAAGTTCACGGGTTAGTTTGAGGGAAAACTTCTGGTTATTATCCGATCCCGTATATTTCGACTTCTGTTCGTCGTAGAGTACTACGAGATCGATATCGCTCGAGTAGTTGAGTTCGATGGAGCCGAGCTTGCCCATTGCCAGGATTATCCAGCCGCTGTCCCGTTCCGGGTCTGCGGGGTCCGCCGGCACGAAATCGCCGGCGCGAGCCGCTTGCGTCAGCAGGGCGGCCGCCGCGAGTTGAAGGCACTCCTCCGCCAGGCGGCTGAGCGATGCGGTGATCGTCTCGAGCGGCCAAAAACCGGCGATGTCCGCAAGCGCGATGGCCAGCGCCCCGCGTCGCTTGGCGACGCGCAGCGTCCGCTTCAGTTCCGTCAGCGGCATGTCCTGCAGCGCTGCACGCGCCGCGTGCAGGGTCGACAGGGCGCAGCGGAACGCCTCCTCAGGACCGCTCCCGGCGAACAGCCGCAGGATCTGGGGCTCCTTGAGGGCCGCCTGGGTCAGGAAAGGACTGTTGCCGAACAATGTGCGCAGCAACGCCGCTCCGACCGCATCGTCGGCCAGTGCCCGCACGAAGTCGGCTTCGGATTCGAGCGCGCGCCAGGTCTCCATTTGCGTCTCGGCTCGTCGTGGATCGGCCGGGAGCGGCAGGGTCTCCGGGGCGCGGGGCAGATGTGGAAAAGCCATTTGCTGCAATGCGATTGTGCTACAAGGACGCCTGAGGATTCGGGAATTAATGCCGTACGCCCACCTTGCGCTCCCCGGGGCCGCGTCGAAGTGAGGCCATGAGACTGATCGCTCATGTCTGCCGGTGTGTCACCACGGTCGTTACCGGCCTGTGCGGCGTGCTGCTGCTAGTCGCAGTCGTCGCATTATGGCACGTCAGCCGCGGTCCGGTCTCGGTATCGTTTCTCGCGCCGTATCTCCAGCAATCGCTCAACCAGCAGGATGTCCCGGTGGGCATCGACCTTGCCGATTCCAGACTGACCTGGGAGGGCTGGGGCAGGACTCTCGACGTCGCCGCCGAGGAGGTTCGTGTCGTCGGCCCGGACGGGTCGGTTTCGGCCGTGCTGCCGCGGCTGTCGGTCAGCCTCAGCATCCGCTCCCTGCTGACGGGCGAGGTCGCGCCTTCGAGCATCACCGTCGTCGAGCCGGCGATCCGCCTCGTGCGGGATGAGAAAGGCGACATCTCGGTGGCCGGCGCGGGCTCCGGCTCCGGCACCGAGGGCGGCAGGATACTCGAATCCGTCATCCGCAGCGACCGCCAGGGGGGCGCGCTGCGCTATCTCAGCACCGTGCGGGTGGAATCGGCGACCGTGCATATCGACGATCGCCTGCTGCACCGGGAATGGCACTTCCCCCGTGCCGACGTCGAACTGCGCCGGGAGATCGACCGCCTGTCCCTCAATGGCAGTGTCACCCTGCGGCACGCCGGCGTGGATACCGAACTGGTCGTCAACGGCCGCTATCATCCGTCGACTGGCGGCATGGACATTGCGGCCTCCTTCGTCGACCTGGTTCCGGCGAAGGTCTCCACCGTGCTGCCGGACGGGATCGGGCTTGCCGAACTGGAGCTTCCCGTCTCCGGGACCGTGCGATGGGAAGGCGACGGCGACGGGCCACTGAGCGGCGCGCTGTCGTTCGACCTGGCCGGGGCGGAGGGCACCGTGGCGCTGCCCGTCGCGCCGGAGGAGCGGCTGAAGGTGGCCTTTGTCGAGCTGCGCGGGCGGCTGATGGACTTCAGCGACCTGCTGATCGACCAGTTCTATCTGGACGCTCACGGGCCGCGCGTGTCGGCCACGGGGCTGTTCTTCGACATCACGCAGGGCGGCGAATTGCACCTGGACGTATCCTTCGAGAACCTGTCCTTCGACGGTCTGGCAGAGCGCTGGCCGAGCTATCTGGTCCCCAAGGTCCGTCGCTGGGTGACCGGACGGTTGTCGGACGGTGCTATCGATTCCGGCCAGATCACTCTCGCGGCGCGGGCCGGGCCTGGCGGCCCGCTCGACCTGAAGCTGACGGACGTCGGCGGCTGGATGGAGGCTTCGGGAACGACCGTCGACTATCTGCCGCCGATGCCGAAGGTCAGTAACGCGAAGGCGCGGGCCACGTTCGGGCCGACCCATTTCGACATCCGGGTCGAGGGTGGAAATACGGGGCCGATTCGGGTCGAAAGCGGCACCATCCTGCTCAGCGACCTCGACAAGAAGCACGAGAAGGCGGACATCGACCTTGTGCTGGAGGGACCGATCGAGGCCGCGCTGTCTCTGATCGATCAGGAGCCGCTGCGTCTGACCCGGCGCATCGAGCTTCCTTACGACGATATCCGCGGGACTACCCAGACGCGGCTTTCTCTCAAATTTCCCTTCACCGACGGCCTGCAACTCGACGACGTGACCGTCGTATCGTCTTCGACGCTCACCGACGTGCGAATTCCGAACGGCCTGTTCGACATCGACGTCGAGCAAGGCGACCTGACGCTGGACGTCGACAAGCAGCGGATGCTGCTGGCCGGTCGCATCCGCTGGCTGGGACTGCCGGCCTGGATGCAGTGGGAGCGGCCGTTCGAGAAGGAGGGACCGTTGCAGTCCCGCTACGACCTCGACATCCGGGTCGATCACCATCACCTGACACGGCTCGGCATCGATCCGCGCCCCTATGTGATCGGCGAACTTCCGGTGAAGCTGAAGATCATCCAGTACCGGGACGACCGGACGACGGTCGAGGGCAACGTGGACCTGACCCGCGCGACCGTGAACGTGAACGCCTTCGACTGGACGAAGCAGCCGGACGTCCCCGGCAGGATCGCCTTCGACCTTCGCTTCGCCGGAGACCACCCGACCGAGATCCGCTCGTTCACCGTCGACGCCGGCGACCTCGCCGCACAGGGCAGCGTGGCGTTCGTGCCCGAAGAGCGTCGGGTCGAGAAGATCCAGCTCTCGAACTTCCTGCTCGGCGCGACCGAACTGACCGGGGTACTCTACATCCGCGAGGACGGAGGTCTCGATGCCGACGTCAGCGGTCCGAGCCTCGACGCCATGCGCCTGTTTCGCAAGCCGCAAGCCCGCAGCCTCGCGCTGCCGCGGATCACCCTTTCGGGCAGCTTCGACAAGGTCTGGATCCAGCCCGCGAAGGCCATCAGCAACGTCTCCGGCGCGGCGTTCCACGACGGAGACCTTTGGCGCTCCATCGTCATCCGCGGCGGCGTCGGCGAGGGCGGGACGATGGAGCTGCGCCTCGGCCCCGACGGCGACCGGCGGGACATCGTCATCACCTCGAACGACGCCGGCGCCGCGCTGCGCACCTTCGGCCTGTACGATGACATGAACGGCGGCACGATGAACATCAAGGGCGTGTTCAACGACGCCCATCCGAAGCATCCGCTGGTCGGCGTCGCCGACGTGCGCGACTTCCGCATCCGCAACGCACCGGCGATGGCCAAGCTGCTCAGCATCGCCTCCCTGACCGGCATCCTCGAGTCCCTGTCGGGCGACGGGCTGGTGTTCTCGCAACTCAATGCGCCTTTCGCCCTCGTCGACGGGCAACTCGAACTGAAGAGCGCGCGCGCCTACGGTCCGTCCCTGGGCATCACGCTGAAAGGCGTGCTGGACTTGCAGCAGGATGCGCTCGACATGGAGGGAACGATCGTTCCGGCCTATGCGATCAACTCGCTGCTGGGCAACCTGCCGCTGGTCGGCGGGCTGGTGACCGGCGGCGATCGTGGCAGCGGCCTGTTCGCCGCGACCTATTCGATGCGGGGGCCGCGGAACGCGCCGGATATCACGATCAATCCGCTGGCCGCGCTGGCTCCGGGCTTCCTGCGCAAGCTTTTCGATATCTTCGAGCCGCCGCCCGCCCAGTCGTCCGACAACGGGCCGGCGGTCGGCCGCCTCAACTAGCCCTCACGAACAGCGTAGCGGCGTTCCTATACCGCGCGCACCAGGGCATGGCGCTTGCGCCCCGCCGACAGCTTGGCCGACCCTCCGGCGCCGAGGTCGCGCAGCGTGACCATGGCCTTCTCGTCGGTGATGGGCGCGTCGTTCAGCCGCCCGCCGCCGCCGCGGATCAGCCGGCGGGCGTCGCCGTTGCTCGATGCCAGCCCGGCCTGTACCAGAAGCTGGATCGCCGGCACGCCGGCCTCCAGGTCGCCGCGCAGCACGTCGATCTGCGGCAGGCCGTCGCCGGCGGCGCCCTCCTCGAAAGTGCGCCGGGCGGTCTCCGCCGCCGCCTCGGCCTCGGCCCGGCCGTGCAGCAGGGCGGTCGCTTCGGTGGCCAGCAGTTTCTTGCCCTCGTTGATCTCGGCGCCCTGCAGCGCCTCGACGCGCGCGATATCGTCCGTCGGCAGATCGGTGAACAGGCGCAGGAAGCGCCCGACGTCGCGGTCGTCGGTATTCCGCCAGAACTGCCAGTAGTCGAACGCGCCCATGCGGTGGGCGGCGAGCCATACCGCGCCGCCGGCGGTCTTACCCATCTTCTCGCCCGACGCGGTCAGGATCAGCGGACATGTCAGGCCGAACAGCGCCTCGCCGTCCTCGCCACCGGTGCGGCGGCCGAGCTCGACGCCGTTGACGATGTTGCCCCACTGGTCCGAGCCGCCCATCTGCAGCCGGCAGCCATACTGCCTGTGCAGTTCGACGAAGTCGTAGGCCTGCAGGATCATGTAGTTGAATTCGAGGAAGCTGAGCGGTTGCTCGCGCTCGAGCCGCAACTTCACGCTGTCGAACGACAGCATGCGGTTGACCGAGAAGTGCCGACCGTAGTCGCGCAGGAACGCGATGTAGTTCAACCCGTCCAGCCAGTCGGCATTGTTCACCATCACCGCGCCGGTCGGCCCGGCGCCGAAGTCGAGGAACGATTCGAAGGTCTGTCGGATCGACGCCATGTTGGCGGCGATGTCCCTGTCGGTCAGGAGCTTGCGGGCCTCGTCCTTGCCGGAGGGGTCGCCGATCTTCGTGGTCCCGCCGCCCATCAGTACGATCGGCCGGTGTCCGGCCTGCTGCAGCCGCCGCAGCATCATGATCGACACCAGGTGCCCGATGTGCAGGCTGTCCGCCGTGCAGTCGTAGCCGACGTAGGCGGTCACCGGCCCCATGTGCAGGGCGGCGTCCAGTCCTTCGGCATCGGTGCATTGATGTACGTAGCCGCGTTCGGCGAGTACGCGCATCAGGTCGGAGTGCTGGGCGGTCATGGTCGGTGTCGGCGGACAAAGGTATCTTGCACGGCAGCGGCTTATACCCGAATGTCCGTCCGCAATGAAATATCCGTACTGTCTTGTCTGATCCCGCCCGGAAATATGCTGCCATCGGCCTGATGAGCGGCACCTCGATGGACGGCGTCGATGCCGCCCTGATCCTGACCGACGGCGACTCGATCTCGGAGGTGGGGCCGCACATGACCCGCCATTACGGGTCGGATCTGCGGGTGCGGCTGCGATCGGTGATCGGCAGGCGGGAGCCGCATGTCGAGGTATCCGGCGTCGAGCAGGCGCTGACCGAGGCCCACATCCGGGCGGTGCGGACGCTGCTGGACAAGGCGCGGCGCGCGGCGCGGACGGTCGACCTGATCGGCTTCCACGGCCATACCATGCTGCACGCGCCCGAGGAGCGCCGCACCTGGCAGATCGGCGACGCGGCATGGCTCGCCGAGGCCACCGGCATCGACGTCGTCGCCGACTTCCGCTCCGCCGACGTCGCTGCGGGCGGGCAGGGGGCGCCGCTGGCGCCGATCATGCATGCCGCGATCACCGCCGGGATTCCTGGTCCTATCGCGGTGCTGAACGTCGGTGGTGTCGCCAACCTGACCTGGATCGGCGAGGATCGTCGGCTGATCGCCTTCGACACAGGCCCGGGCAACGCGCTGATCGACGACTGGCTGCAGCAGCGGGCCGGTATGCGCTTCGATCGCGGCGGCGGGGTCGCGGCGCGCGGCAAGGCGGACCAGGTGCTGGTCGAGCGCTGGATGTCGCATCCCTACTTCGCCGCCCTGCCGCCCAAGTCGCTCGACCGCGATGCATTCCACGACCAGGTGCTGGCGGATCTCGACCGCAGCGGCATGGGGCTGGAGGACGGCTGCGCCACGCTCACGGCATTCACCGCCTATGCGGTCGCCATCGGGCGCCGCTTCCTGCCGGCCCCGCCTCACCGCTGGCTGGTTGCCGGCGGCGGGCGACACAACGCAACGCTGATGTCGATGCTGCGCCGCGCGCTGGAGGCGCCGACCTATCCGCTCGAGCGGATCGGCTGGGACGGGGATGCGCTGGAGGCCCAGTGTTTCGCCCTGCTGGCGGTGCGTTCCCTGCAGGGGAAGCCGATCACCTTCCCCTCGACCACGGGTGCGCCGCAGGCGATGACCGGCGGACGCCTGTTTCCCGCGCCGAAGGAAGCGGGCTGAGCCGTCAGTCGGCCGCCGACACCGTCTCGCCGCTGAGCGCCCGGTTGACGTATTCCTCGATCTCCGAGCGGAGTTCCTCGTGCCGCTCGTGGAAGAAGTGATTGGCGCCCTTGATGACGCGGTAGTCAATCGCGATACCCTTCTGCGTCGCCAGCTTCTGCGCCAGCTTGGTGACCGCGTCCTCGGGCACCAACTCGTCGGCGTCGCCATGCAGGATCAGGCCGGAGGACGGGCAGGGGGCGAGGAACGAGAAGTCGTACATCTTGGCTGGCGGCGCGACCGAGACGAACGACTCGATCTCCGGTCGCCGCATCAGCAGCTGCATCCCGATCCAGGCGCCGAACGAGAAGCCGGCGACCCAGCAGCCCGAGGCGTTCTCGTTGACGTTCTGCAGCCAGTCCAGCGCCGACGCGGCGTCGCTCAGCTCGCCGATGCCGGCATCGAAGCTGCCCTGGGAGCGTCCGACTCCGCGGAAGTTGAATCGGAGCACGGAAAAGCCCAGGCCTGAGAAGGTCTGGTAGAGGGTGTAGGTCACCCTGTTGTTCATCGTCCCGCCATGCTGCGGGTGCGGGTGGAGGATGACGGCGATCGGGGCATTCGGACGCTTGGAGTGGCTGTAGCGGCCTTCCAGCCGCCCCTCCGGTCCGTTGAAGATGATTTCTGGCATGGGTCGACTACCTGTTCACCCCGGCTCCGCAAACCTGATCAGAATTCCGGGTTATCCGCCTGGAAGCGGGAGAACGCCGTCACCAATTCTTGATTGCCGGACTCGGGCATCATATATCGACGGACAACGGGGACGGCGGGTACCGTCATGGTCCTCGGCACCGGCAAGGTGCCGGCTGCCTCTTTGACGTGACCATAATTACGGGTGGATCGCGGTGCTTTTCAAGAGTTTGGTTGCGGATATCGACTCTATCAGGGCGCGGGACCCGGCGGCACGGTCCCGCCTTGAGGTGCTGTTCTGCTACCCCGGGTTGCACGCGGTGCTGTGGCACCGGCTCGCGCATCGGCTGTGGGCCTGGAAACTTTACTTCCTGGGCCGCTTCGTCTCTCACCTCGGGCGCATCCTCACCGGCATCGAGGTTCATCCCGGCGCCACCATCGGGCCCGGCCTGTTCATCGATCACGGCCTTGGCGTGGTGATCGGTCAGACGGCGGAGGTCGGTCGTGATGTGACGCTCTATCAGGGCGTTACGCTGGGCGGCACCTCGCTGGAGAAGGACAAGCGCCACCCGACGCTGGAGGACGGCGTGATCGTCGGCTCCGGGGCCCAGATCCTCGGCCCGATCACCATCGGCAAGGGTGCCCGGGTCGGTGCGAATGCGGTGGTGCTGAGCGACGTGCCGGCCGGCGTTACGGTAGTCGGCATTCCGGCACGTATCGTCATGGCCAGGCAGGAGCGGCAGGAATTCACCGCTTACGGTACGCCCAGTGGCGATCTGCCGGACCCGGTGGTGCGCGCCATCGACACCCTGCGCGCCCAGATCGGGGCGCTCGAGCAGAGGCTGAACGAAATCGAGAGCGGCGCCGACGCGCCGAAGGACCGAGCGACAGAGGCCGGGCCGCGCATGGCTTGCGGCGGCTCCGGGGACTGACGAAGGACCAACGGGAGGACGGATCGTGCGACTCAGCACGAAGGGACGCTACGCCGTGATGGCGATGGTCGATCTGGCCGCGCACAGCAGCGGCAAGCCGGTGACGCTTGCCGAGATCGCCGAGCGGCAGACCATCTCGCTGTCTTATCTCGAGCAGCTTTTCGGCAAGCTGCGCAAGGCCGGCCACGTGCGCAGCGTGCGCGGACCGGGCGGCGGCTACCTGCTCGCCGACGCGGCCGACCGGATGCGGGTGGCCGACATCATCCTCGCGGTGGACGAGCCGATCCGCGCCACCCGCTGCAAGGCCGGCACGCAGCAGAGCTGCATGGGCAAGCGCGGCCGCTGCCTGACTCACGACCTGTGGGAGGAACTCGGCAGCCAGATCTACCTGTTCCTCAGCGCCATTTCGCTGAAGGACGTCGTCGACCGCCGCGTGCTCGGCACCAGCCGCCTGCTGCTGCGCGATGCCGATCTGGCCGGCTGGCGCCGCGAGCCGGGCTCCGGCTCCGAGCGCGACGTCGCCTGACGTCGGTCCCGGTCCGCCGCGCCGCGGGGAAAGCCCGGTGAATACCTCCGTCTATCTCGACCACAACGCCACCGCGCCGCTGCGGCCCTGCGCGGCCGAGGCGATGGCGCGAGCGCTGGCGGAGACCGGCAACCCGTCCTCCGTCCACGGCTTCGGCCGCCGCGCCCGCCGCCGGGTCGAGGACGCCCGCGAGGCGGTGGCGGCGCTCGCGGATGCCGACCCGGCCGGCGTGGTGTTCACCGCCGGAGCGACCGAGGCCAACAATCTTGCCCTCGGCCTCGCCCGGGGGCGCCGCGTGCTGGTGTCCGCCGTCGAGCACGATTCGGTGCTGGCCGCCGCGCCGGAGGCGACGCGGATTCCCGTCGATGGCGACGGCCTGGTCGACCTCGACGCGCTCGACCGATTGGTGGCCGAGGTAGCGGGGCAGTCGGCAGCGGGACCATTGCTGGTTTCCGTGATGCTCGCCAATAACGAGACCGGCGCGGTACAGCCCGTGGCCGAGGCCGTCGCGCGGGTCCGCGCCGTCGCGCCGGACGCGCTGCTCCACTGCGACGCGGTGCAGGCCGCCGGACGCATCCCCGTCGACATGGCGGCGCTCGGCGTCGACATGCTTGCCCTCTCGGCGCACAAGCTCGGTGGACCGCAGGGCGTCGGGGCGCTGATCGTGCGGGATGGCGTGCCGCTGGTCGCCGACCGCCGCGGCGGCGGGCAGGAGCGTGGCCGCCGTGCCGGCACCGAGCCGGTCGCCGCCATAGCCGGGTTCGGTGCGGCGGCGCAGGAGGCTGCCGGCGAGTCGTGGGATGACGTGCGCGCCCTGCGGGAGCGGCTGGAGGCTTCCGCCCGCGAAATCTCGCCTGACTGCCGTGTCTTCGCCGCCGGGGCGCCCCGGCTGCCCAACACCACCTGCCTCACATTGCCCGGCATGTCGGCGGAGACCCAGGTGATGGCGCTCGACCTCGCCGGCGTCGCCGTCAGCGCCGGTGCCGCCTGTTCTTCGGGCAAGGTGGCGCTGTCGCACGTTCTGCTGGCGATGGGGGTGGGGCCGGACGAGGCGGCGACCGCGATCCGCGTCAGCCTCGGCCCTGCGACCACCGGCGCCGAGGTCGACCGCTTCCTCGATCTGTGGGGTGCCCTCGTGAGACAGGCGCGCGCCGCGGCATGATCGCTGCGTCGATCCGACTCGAGGGCCATGTCGCCCACCCGGCAGCGGTGGCGGGGTAGCGATGCCGCGCATGACGTTCGTCGGTGCGGGCGGCACCCGGCGCGAGGTCGAGGCGCGGGTCGGGGACACACTGCTCGACGTCGCCCAGCGGCACGGCATCGACATCGAGGGCGCCTGCGAGGGCTGCATGGCCTGCGCCACCTGCCACGTCATCGTGGATCCGGCTTTCTTCGGCCTGCTCGACGATCCCGGCGACGAGGAGGAGGAGATGCTCGATCTCGCCGTCGGTGTCACTGAAACCTCGCGACTCGGTTGCCAGGTCGTTATGACGGATGCGCTCGACGGGCTGGTCGTGAGCCTGCCCGTCGTGGTCAACAATCTGCTGCGGGGATGACATCGGGATGAGCGAACTGGCCGGCAACGACAGCCTCTACGTCCGCCTGCGTGGGACCTGCGCGAACGACTGGCGCGCTTACACCGAGCATGCGTTCGTCGCCGGCCTCGCCGACGGCAGCCTGCCGGAGGAGGCGTTCCGCCATTACCTGAAGCAGGACTACCTGTTCCTGATCCACTTCGCCCGCGCCTATGCGCTGGCCGCCTACAAGGCCGACGACATGGCCGACATGCGCGCCGCCGCGACCCATGTCACCGCGCTGCTCGATACCGAGATGTCGCTGCATGTCGAGTATTGCGCCGGCTGGGGCATCGGCGAGGCCGATATCCGCGCGACGCCGGAGTCGAAGGCGACGATGGCCTACACCCGCTTCGTGCTGGAGCGCGGCATGGCCGGGGACGTGCTGGACCTCTACGTCGCACTGGCGCCTTGCGTCGTGGGCTACGGCGAGATCGGCAAGCGGCTGATCGAGGACCCGGCGACCAGGGTCGACGGCAATCCGTACCGCAAGTGGATCGAGATGTACGGCGGCGACGACTATCGCGCTGGCGTCAGGGACGCCGTCGCGACGCTCGACCGGGCCGCCGCGCGCCGGGAGACGCCGCAGCGCTTCGAGGACCTGGCCCGTACCTTCCGCCAGGCGACCCGGCTGGAGGCCGACTTCTGGCAGATGGGCCTGACCCTTGCGGAGTAGGGGCGGACGGGAGTAGGGACCGCGGCATGAACTCGCTCGTTATCGACAGGCGCCCGGAGGACACCCGCGTCGTGGTCGCCATGTCCGGCGGCATCGACAGCTCGGTGACGGCCGCGCTGCTGCGCGAGCAGGGCTACGACACCATCGGCGTGACGCTGCAGCTCTACGACCACGGCGCCGCCACCGGCCGCAAGGGCGCCTGCTGCGCCGGCCAGGACATCCACGATGCCCGCCGCGTCGCCGACGCCCTCGACATGCCGCATTACGTGCTCGACTACGAGAGCCGCTTCCACCGCGATGTGATCGAGGATTTCGCCGACAGCTACGCCCGTGGCGAGACGCCGATCCCCTGCGTCATGTGCAACCGCACCGTGAAGTTCCGCGACCTGCTGTCGACGGCGCGGGAGCTCGGCGCCGATGCGCTGGCCACCGGCCACTACGTCCGCCGCGTCGACGGCCCCCGCGGACCGGAACTGCACCGCGCCATCGACGCCTCGCGCGACCAGAGCTACTTCCTGTTCGCGACCACGGCCGAGCAGCTTGCCTTCCTGCGATTCCCGCTGGGGGGCATGGAGAAGGAGGAGGTGCGCCGCCACGCCGCGCGCTTTGGCCTGCCGGTCGCCGGGAAGCCGGACAGCCAGGATATCTGCTTCGTGCCGAACGGCCGCTACTCCGACCTCTTGCGCCGTCTGCGGCCGGGGGCGGCGGAGCCGGGCGACATCGTCCATGTCGACGGCAGCGTGCTGGGGCGGCACGAGGGCGTGATCGACTTCACCATCGGCCAGCGCCGCGGCCTCGGAATCGGCGGCGACATCGAGCCGCTGTACGTGGTCCGGCTGGAACCGGAGGCGCGCCGGGTGATTGTCGGTCCGAAGGAGGCGCTCGGGGTCTCGCGCATCGCGCTGCGCGGGGTCAACTGGCTCGGCGACGGCGAGGTGCCGCCGCAGGGCGTGGCACTGGCCGTCAAGCTCCGTTCCGCGCAGGCCCCGGTTCCGGCGCGCCTGCTGGCTGCGAGGCAGGGGCTGGACGTGGCGTTCGACGAGCCGCAGCACGGCGTCGCGCCGGGGCAGGCCTGCGTGTTCTATGCAGGCGACCGGGTCTGCGGCGGCGGCTGGATCGCGCGGCCCGAGGCGGAAGGGCTTGCCGCCTGAGGGCCGGCGTGATTTTAATTGGATAACCGGCTGGTCGCGATTGCGACCGAATGGCAGGAACTACCATGCATCTGTACTACCATCCCGTCATGGGCATCACGATCTTCGTGCTGTCGGTCGTGCTCGCCTACTTCGTCGGCAAATGGGTGGTGAGGAAGTCGCGCCAGCGCTGGCAGGCACGCTACGACGCCCCCGTGCAGGGTCCCGACGCCGCCGCGCCGGACGCCCCGTGGATCGAGGACAAGGACCGGTAGGGCCTTTCGCGCGCCCGTGCCGCGTTGTCGTTGACGGGGGCGCCGCGGCGCTCTATATGCCTGCCCTCGACCTTCGGCGGGGTAGCTCAGCTGGTTAGAGCAGCGGAATCATAATCCGCGTGTCGGG
>JBBDQX010000233.1:8201-14520 GCA_040905765.1 Acetobacterales bacterium | reverse complement strand
GATCAGCACGAAGCCGCCGCCGATGAAGGCGAAGCTCAGCAGATGGAACGGTCCGAAATGCGGGTTCGCCTCCCACCCGAAGAGCATTTCGAGCAGATGCCCGGCGTCATGAGACAACCAGTTCACGCCAGGATAATTGCTCTGCAGCCAGCCCGAGAGCAGGTAGATGGTCAGCGGGAAGCCGTACATCTCGGTGAACAGCGCAACGAGAAAGGCGCTGAATGCGCTGAACGAGCGCCAGTCCCGCGCGGTCCGCGGCTTGAAGAAGCTGAATGCGAACAGGATGAAGATCGCCGAGTTCAGCACGACCAGGAACCAGAGGCCGTAGGCGGGGGCGCTTTCGGTCATCGCGTTTCTCTTTGTTCCATCGTTCAGTGGCGATGATCATCGGGCGCCGGGTTGCCGGGCGGCGGGGGGTCGCCCTCGTCGCTGCCCGCCCCGTGCCCCCCGTGCCCCCCGTGCCCCCCGTGCATGAAGAAATGCATGCCGATACAGAGGCCGAGGAGGAGCAGCAGCGGCCCGAAGCCGACGAGGTGCGCCCAGTGTTCGGAAACGAGGTAGAAGCCGCCCACGGCGAGGAAGACCAGCAGAACCAGATTGGCGCGCGAGGCGAAGAACCCGCCCCTGTCTTCTCCGTCATTCATCCTGCCCTCCCGCGCTGCTCGCAGCGTTGCTACGCGATTTGAACACTGTTGCGCCGTCTCATAGCCACTCATCCGACCGCCTCGGCCGGGCGGGCGCCGGCCGCGTCGTCGGACCTGTCACGGCCCACCCCCTCCAGCCGCGTCCGCTTGAGCAGCAGCGCGTTGACCGCGACCAGCGCCGAGCTGCCCGACATGGCCAGCGCCGCGACCTCGGGGCTCACGACGACGGGATAGAAGACGCCGGCGGCCATAGGAAAGGCGATCACGTTGTAGCCCACCGCCCATAACAGGTTCTGGTGCATCTTGCGCAAGGTGGCGCGCGACAGCTCGATCGCGCCGACGATGTCGTAGGGGTCGCTCTTCATCAGCACCACGTCGGCGCTCTCCATCGCCACGTCGGTGCCCGCGCCGATGGCGAACCCGACATCGGCTTGGGTCAGCGCCGGCGCGTCGTTGACGCCGTCGCCGACCATGCCGACCCGCTTGCCCTGCGCCTGAAGTTCCTTGACCTTGTCGGCCTTCTGGCCCGGCAGCACGTCGGCGAACACGATGTCGATTCCCAGCTCCGAGGCGATGCGCTTGGCGGTGCCCTCGTTGTCGCCGGTCAGCATTGCCACCTCGACGCCGCGTTCGCGCAGCTTGGCGACGGTCGCCTTGGCACTCGGGCGGACTGCATCGGCGATGGCGACGAGGCCGACGATGTCGCCGCCGCGGGCGACATGCACGACCGTGCGGCCCGCACCCTTGAGGCGGTCGGCTTCTCCCGCGAGCGGCCCCAGATCGATCTTCTCCTCGTCCATCAGCCGGCGGTTGCCCAGCAAGACCGTCTGCCTCTCGACCTCGGCACGGGCACCCTTGCCTTCCAGGTTGAGGAAACCGCGCGCCGCCGGGACGTCGAGGCCCTCGGCGCGCTCGACGATCGCCAGGGCGAGCGGGTGGTCGGAGCCGCTCTCGACCGCCGCCGCCGTCCGCAGAACCTCGTCCTCCCCCCGGTCCCCGGCCGCCACAACCTCGACGACGCGCGGCTGACCCATGGTCAGGGTGCCGGTCTTGTCGAAGACGATCACATCGAGCTTGGTGGCGTCCTCGAGCGCTCCGGCGTTCTTGAAGAGGATGCCGTGGGTGGCACCGAGCCCGGTGCCGACCATGACCGCCATCGGCGTCGCGAGCCCGAGCGCGTCCGGGCAGGCGATGACGAAGACGGTGATCGTCAGGGTCAGCGCGAACAGCAGCGGCTCGCCAATCCACCAGAACCAGACCGCGAAGGTCGCGACCCCGATGAGGATCGCGATCAGCACCAGCCATTGCGAGGCGCGGTCGGCGAGGAGCTGGGCCGGCGCCTTGGAATTCTGCGCCTCCTGGACAAGCTTGACGATCTGCGCCAGCGCCGTGTCGGCCCCGACCTTGGTTGCCCGGTACTTGAAACTGCCGCTCTTGTTGATCGTCGCGCCGATGACCTGATCGCCCGGCCCCTTGTTCACCGGCATGGATTCGCCCGTCAGCATGGACTCGTCGACGAGGGATTCCCCCTCGACGACCTCACCGTCGACGGGGATCTTGTTGCCGGGGCGGATGACGACGGTCTCGCCGGCCTGCACCTCCGCGGTCGGGACTTCGGCCTCGCGCCCGTCGCGCAGGACCGTCGCCATCGGCGGAGCGAGGTCGAGCAGCGCCCGGATCGCCGCCGAGGCGCCGGCGCGCGCCCGCATCTCCAGCCAGTGGCCGAGCAGGATGAAGACCAGCAGCACCGCCACCGCCTCGTAGAACTGCACGCCGGGGAAAAAGAAGGTCGAGCCGACGCTGAAGACGTAGCCGGTGCCGACGGAGAGCACGACGAGCACTGCCATGTTGAGGATGCCGTTGCGCAGCGCCCGCCAGGCGGCGGTGAAGAACGGCCAGCTCGGATAGACGATCGCGATGCTGCCGAGAAAAAACAGCCACAGATCGAGGTCGAGCCCGAAGGGCGGCGCAGGCGGCGTGAACATGCCGCCCATCGGCGAATAGACGAAGATCGGGATGGTGAAGACCAGCGCGATCCAGAAACGGTTGCGCATGTCCCGGACCATGGCGGCCATGTCCGTGCCGGCGCCGTGGCCCATCTCGTGCGCCATCTCGTCCTGCGCCTGCGTCGGTCCGCCGTGGCCCTTGTGGCTCCCCGGCGCCGGCGTCGCCTCCGCCGGCGCTGGGGCTGCCGGCTTGCAGACATGCCGCGGCGTCATCTCGCCACCGCAGCGGAAGCCGCAAGAGTTCACCTTTCTCTGCAGCCGCTCGACGCTCGTGGCCGTCTCGTCGAAATCGACGGTCACGCTGCCGAAGGCGGGGCTAGAGGTCGCCCTGCGGACGCCCTTCTCCTCGCTCAACTGCTTCTCGACGCCGAGATGATCGAGCTCCTCGAAAAGGCCACCGACCTCCAGTGTTACCGTGCTCAACACCAACCTCCCAGGACGCGCAGCTCATGATGCGTCATAGATCGACAGGCGCCGCGACGAGCGGCACCTGTCTTCTGCCTCATCCCGGGATCTCAGCTGCCGCAGCAGCAGCCCTTCGACTTGCCTTGCGCCGCCTCTCGCGTCTTCTCCGCCCGCCGGTCCGCCGGAGACTGTTCGGGCGCGGCCGAGGGCTTTGCGGTCGAGGGCTTGACCGGGTGGGCCGGGGAGGGCTCTCCATGACCGCAGCAGGAACCATCGGCCCGATTGGCCGAACCGACGTTCGAAAGCTTCGTATCGGTGTGCATTGCCGTCATCCTTTCCTATGCGTCCGCGCCCCATCACAGCCGGATCGCCGGGCGGCCCGAACGGGACCGCCATTCAATCCTACAGACGCGACGACCCGCCCGGCATTACAGCCCCATACTGCCCGCCAGCTCTTCGCGACGGCTGCGTGCGCGTTCCGCCTCTTCGCAGCGGCAGTCGAGGAAGCCGTGGATCGGGCAGGTCAGGCACATCTCCTCCAGCCGCTTCTTCAGCGCCTGCCGGCCACGGTGGAGCCGCACGGTCACATTGTTCAAGGTGACGCCGAGGCTCGCCGCGACCCGATCCCGAGGCTCCCCCAACAGATCCACGCGCCAGATCACTTCGGCGTATTCCGGCTTGAGCGTGGGCAGGAGCTTGTAGAGACAGTTGCACACCGCCTCGTCGAGCTCCTCGTCCACCTCGATTTCAAGGGTCTCAAGGTCGTCCGGATTCATCACCGCCTCCCGCTGCCGCCTTCTGGCGGACCGACGTTGATGGTCGATGATGGTCGTGGCGAGTATCCGGCTAAGCCAGCCACGGACCGTGCGCACATCGCGCAACTGGGTCGATCGCTCGATTGCCCGCAGCATGAATGCCTGCAAGACGTCCTCTGCGGCTTCGGAGCTGCCGAGTCGCCGTTGCAGAAAGCTCAGGATCTGCCGACGGCTCTCCACGAGTGCCCGACGCACGGCAGCATCAGCCGCCTTAGTGGTCGCGTCACGCTCATCGCCGGCGTCCGAGCGGTCTTCCGGATCGTCGCCCGTCATCGTCCACCTCCTGTCCTTTCAGACGTCCGCACCGCGCACTCGTTACACCGGTGGCGCCGATACGAAGAAGGGGCGAGCTTCGATGCCGGGCTTCTGTAGCCGCAACAATGTCGGAGCAGGGGGCGCCCAGGGCTGTTTGTCGAGACGGTCTGCGCCGTCAGCACGGATAGGCGGTGCAGCCCTGGAACGGCCGTCCCTTGGCCGCAGCGGCGGCTTCGCCGCGGCGGTGGGCCCAAGCCACCAGGGCGATCGCCGCGAGCACCAGGGCGAATCCGACGAGGTGGACCCAGTGGAAGGCCTCGCCGAGCCAGACGTACGACACCAGCAGACCGCTGGCCGGCATCGCGCCCATAAAGCCCGACGCCGTGCTCGCCTGCACCGACTTGAGCCCGTAGAACCACAGCATCGTGCCGATCCCGAAGGGACCGACTCCCCACCAGGCGAGGGCGATCCACTGCTCGGTGCTGGGGGCTGCGAAGTCGAACTGCGCGGCCTGATAGAGGCCGGGCCCCGCGAAGAGGGCCGCGGCGGTCCAGGCGGCCAGCGGAATCAACAGGACCGGCCGCACCTCCCCGGTGACGCGCTTGGCAAAGAGGGAGTAGGCCGTCGCGCTGGCCACCGCCCCAAACACGAGCAGACTGCCGAGGACCGACCCCCAGACACCCTGGCTGCCCAGCTCGGCGCCCGAGGTGTTGATGATAACGACCCCGGCGATCGACAGGCCGACCGCCGCGATCTTGGCCGAACCAAGTTCTTCTCCTAGGAACCAGGCCGCGCCCAGGGCGACGGCGGCGGGGCTGGTGCTCATCACCACGGCGCCGATAACCCCGCTGACAAGGGTCATGCCGCTGAGTAAAAACAGGCTAAAGGCGACGAGGCCGATCGCGCCGATTCCCCCGATCAGCAGCCAGCCGCGCCGGCTGATCCCGCGCAGCTCGCGGCGGTAGACAATCAGTAGCGGCGTGGTGAGGAGGGCCGCCAGCAACAGCCGCAGGAACGGCGCCAGGAAGATCGGGAACCCGTCAGTCACGACCTTGGCCGTCGGCGTTCCGCTCCCGAAGACGGCCATTCCGAAGAACAGCGCCGCAAAAACGCCGACCTCTCGCATTCACTGACCTCCCTTGCCTGCCGGGCATCCTGGTGCCCTATTCAACGGCGGAAAAGTTTTGCATTGTGACGTGAATAAGACCACGAACAAACGGATCCGAATCCAGAACAGCCCCAGGGCGCCCATACCCCACATTTCCTCATATCCTTCCATCATCAGGGCTCTCCTTTACGGGAGCTTTCCCGTGTCCGAGCACGGCTGGCGGTCTTCGGCGCCGCCACGTCCGACGCCTGTCCGCCGCTCGACCAGCGCTTCAACGCCGATCGGTAGTGCGCCGGGATAACTTTCCATACGACGGGCAGCAGGGTGATGAACCCGAGCACCAAGACGGTGATGCCGGCGCGCCGCCAGTCGCCGGAGGCGAGCTCGTCTCCGAAATGCGCGAGCAGAAAGCTCGCCGGCAAGATGCCCAGGAGGGTTGCGACGGCGAAGCGCCAGGTTCTGAGCGGCGTCAGACCGGCGGCGTAGCTGATGATGTCGAAGGACAGGAACGGCATCAGCCGCGTCGCGAATACGACGGCCATCAAGGCGTTTTGCGACGCTATGAAGCGGTGCAGCACGCCTGTGGGCAGGCGTGCGCCGAGCCATGCCCTGAGTGCGTCATACCCGATGAGGCGGGAAATGCCGAAGGCGACCAGTGCGCCCGCTTCGGAACCAACGGCGACATAGAGCGCCCCCCAGAAATGCCCGTAGGCCGCGCCGGAAGCCAGCGCGATCGGGGCGCTCGGGATCGGGCTCATGACGATGGCGACGGTCATCAGTCCGATGACCAGGAGCGGACCCAGGGGGCCGAGGCGCATCACCGCCTGCTCGAGCGCCTCGCCTTCGAGCAGGCGGTCCAGCATGCCCGTTCGCCACAATACAAGAGACGTAACGAGGAAGACGGCGAACACCGCCAGCCCGGCGACGATGCGCGGCCAGGACAGACTGGATCTAGCGTCCTGCGTCTCGCTCACACGGGCTGGGCCACGCTCATCGAGCCTCCCTGGCCTCTTGCTGGCCGGTCGCGACGTCAGAGCCTCTCGACGACCGGTTTGAGCGTGTCGCGTACGGCTTCGGCGATGCGGG
>JBBDQX010000233.1:0-8191 GCA_040905765.1 Acetobacterales bacterium | reverse complement strand
GGCCGGCTCGGGATTGTTGACGGCCCGCATCGACGCGCCCTCCGCCCGGAATGCCTGATGCGCCAGTGGCGGAATGCAGGCCCGGGAATGCAGTCCGCGACGTCGGTCACGCCGACCGGCGGGAGGACATCTGCTGGGATCGCCGTTTTCCAGGCGTTACTTTTGCTCGTTCATCTCCATCATCATCTGCTGCTGTTCGAGCATCTGCTCCATCATCTGCCGCATCATGTCCAGATGCTGGCGCATGCGGGTCATCATCTCGGGCGTCGCCGCACCCGTCATCTCCCGCATCTGTCCGGACTGGTCTCCCGACATGCCCATGGACTGACCGCTTGACATCCGGCCACCGCCCATTTGGCCCTGCATGGGCATGTCACCCATCATGCCGCGCATAGCCTGCATCTGCTCGCCCATCATCTGCATGTGCCCACGCATGAGCTGGCGGCGCTCGGCGGGGTCTTTCGTCTCGCGGGCCTGCTGCATCATTTCCTGCATGCGCTCGAAGGCAGGCCCGGGCATCTGCTGCGTCTGGCCCTGCGGCGGCTTCGTCTCGTGCTGGGCCGCCCAAGCGCCGGTTGCGGCGAGGGCTGTGACACCAACGGCCACCGCCAGGACTCTCAGGCCCGGCAAACGCAAGCCATTCGATAGGGTCGAGGTGGAGTGTGTCGTCATCTTTGCTCTCCTTTAGTCTGGACGGAACACGCTGTGCCGGCGGGCGTTCGCACCTCCACGCTCCCGGCGCTGCGTCCAATCCTTCAGACGCCCGTCCTGCCGCCTCGTTACACCAGTGGCGTCGGGGCCCACCGGAGGGCGAGACCGTCGCGCACGATCATGATCGACTTGGTGGCCCGCGACGGTGGCAGAGCGCGGCGATCGCGCAGGCCCCCAGACCGGGGCGCGAGGCCGCGACAACCGTGTCTATATCGGTTCGGCTGGCGGGTGAAGCCATCGGCGGCGGGTCGGCGTCAGGCCCTCGTCGAAGTCGTAGACGAGCGGGGTGCCGGTAGGGATCTCAAGCTCCGCCACCTCGTCCTCGCCGAGGCCGTCGAGGTGCATAACGAGCCCGCGCAGACTGTTGCCGTGGGCGACCACCAGCGCCGTCCGGCCGTGGATCAGCACGGGCTCGATGCGCTCGTGCCAGAAGGGGAGAACGCGCGCCACCGTGTCGGCGAGGCTTTCGCCCGCCGGGAGCTGCGCCCGCGGCACCAGGGCGTAGCGTCTGTCACCGGCGGGGTGACGCGGGTCCGAGAGGGCGAGCGCGGGCGGGCGGGCGCTATAGCTGCGGCGCCAGACGCGAAGCTGCGCCTCGCCGACGTCCTCGCCCGTGCGCGCCTTGTCGAGGCCCTGGAGCGCGCCGTAGTGGCGCTCGTTCAGCCGCCAAGTCTGACAGACTGGCAGCCACATCGCGTCCGTCTCGTCCAGCACGATCCAGAGGGTGCGGATCGCCCGCTTCATCACCGAGGTGAAGCAGTGATCGAAGGCGATGCCCGAGGCCGCGAGCAGACGGGCCGCTTCCCGCGCCTCGGCGAACCCCCGCTCGGACAGGTCCACATCCGTCCAGCCGGTGA
The DNA here is from genome assembly GCA_040905765.1 of Acetobacterales bacterium. GTDB lineage: Bacteria > Pseudomonadota > Alphaproteobacteria > JBBDQX01 > JBBDQX01 > JBBDQX01. Next base: position 6,623 of record JBBDQX010000233.1, on the reverse strand, counting down.
AGCGGTTGTCGCGGTTCCAGACGCTCTGCCCGTGGCGGAGCAGGACGAGGCGGGGCAGGGCCCTCCTCCGCCCGCTGGCACCTTCCATCAGGTCAGCTCCCGCGCGCATCTGCTACTGCATCTGCTGGGTCTGGCCCTGCTACGGCGTTGCCTGGTGCCGGGCCGCCCAAGCGCCGGTGGCGGGGCGCGGGGGCGAGGGCGGTGACACCAACGGTCACGGTCAGGGCTTTCAGGCCCGGCAAACATGCGCTGCCGGAAGGTGTCACCTTCAACGGTCCCGTCATCTCTGTTTTCCTTGGGTCGGGATGGAAGACGCTGTGCAGGCAGACGCCCGTCCTGCCGCCTCGTTACACCGGTGGCGCCGAAGACGAAGGGCAAGTCTCGATAGCTGGGCAACTCATCGCCGCAGCAATGTCGGAGCACGAGGTGTAAGGCACGGCCTCTTGGGACGTCTTTGGTCGAGAACACGCCAGCCGCTCGGGTCACCTCGGGTCACTCGGCGATCGGAAGCGACGGCGGATGCTAACGCTGGACCCGGTGCACCCTTGCGGGCCGCCACCGGAGTGTCTCCAGAAGGGCCGATGGGGTTTTCTGATGCACGTCTTGTTCGTCACCTCGGAATGCCATCCCCTGATCAAGACGGGTGGGCTCGCCGACGTTTCGGCCGCCCTGCCGGCAGCGTTGGCTGAGCATGGGATCGATACTCGGGTGATGATGCCCGGCTACCCGGAAGCGTTGGACCGGGCCGACCATGTCGGGCCCGCGATACCGCTCGGCGACCTGCCGGGCGAGGATCGCGCCCGTCTTCTGCCTGCACGATCCCCGCATACTGGCATGCCGCTCTGGCTGGTCGACTGTCCCGGGCTCTATCGTAGGAACGGCGGCCCCTATCAGGACCCGGATGGCCACGACTGGCCGGACAACGATCTCCGTTTCGCCGCACTGTGCCATGCGGCTGCGTGCGTCGCACGCGACGCTGCGGGACTCGCTTGGCGGCCGGAGCTGATCCACACGAACGACTGGCATACCGGGCCTGTGCCGCTACTTTTGGCTGACCCCGCAAGACCGCGACCGCCTGTCGTCTTCACGATCCACAACCTCGCCTTCCAGGGACTGTTCGCCGCCGATGGGCTGCGTCTGGGCCTCCCCGCCGACTCCTTCTCGCCTGAAGGAATCGAGTTCTATGCTCGGCTCTCCTTCTTGAAGGCAGGGCTTCGCTATGCCGATCGCCTGACCACGGTCAGTCGGACCTACGCACGTGAGATACAGACGCCGGAGTTCGGCTGCGGGCTCGACGGGCTGCTCCGTCAGCGATCCCGGCATCTCCTCGGAATCCCCAACGGCGCCGATTACGGTCTCTGGGATCCTGCGGAGGACTCGAGCCTGCCGCGTCGGTACAGTCCGGCCGAAATCGGCGGTAAGCGCATCTGCAAGGAGGTCTTGCAGCGCGAGCTTGGTCTGGACGTGGAGCCGGAAACGCCCGTCCTCGCCTTCCTGAGCCGGCTGACTGAACAGAAAATGGCCGATACGGTCGCAGATGCCGTGCCCTGGCTCGTCGCGGCGGGTGCCCAGTTTGCCCTGCATGGACAAGGCGACCGCGCCCTGGAAGAGCGGTTCCGGGCGTTGGCCGAGCAGTATCCGGGCCGCCTTTCCGTGCGCGTCGGCTACGAAGAGCGATCCGCGCGCCGTCTTCTGGCGGGCGCCGACATCCTGCTCCATCCGTCGCGTTTCGAGCCCTTCGGCCTGGTGCCGATCTATGCCCTGCGGTACGGCACCCTGCCGCTCGTGCGGGGCGTCGGCGGGCTGGCCGACAACGTCGTCGACGGCACCGCCGCGGGTCTGGATAGTGAAGCGACCGGGTTCGCATTCTGCTCGGATACCCTTGAGGACCTGATCGCCTGCCTGAGACGCACTCTGGGGGCTTTCCGGCAACCGGTGACGTGGCGCCGGATGCAGCGCCACGCCATGCGCCAGGATTTCGGCTGGCAACAACCGGCTCAAGAATATCTCAAGCTCTATCGCACGCTCACCGGATCTCGCGCCGAGCTGGACCGCCGCCACAGTCCGTGGTCGGACGAAATCCACATGCGATCGCCCGAACCCAAGCGAGCACGCATCGGGAAGGGCTGAATGTTCCACCCGCCCAGACCAGGAGGCACATCATGAACGACGATCTCGAAGCGAAAATCCGGCAGCGTGCATACGCTATCTGGGAACGTGAGAGCCGACCCGAAGGCAAGCATCTCGAGCACTGGCGCTGCGCCCAGACGGAGATCGAGGCCGAGCAGTTGTCAGTGGCGGGCCAGCCGGAGCAGCCCGCGTCCGTGCAGACGGAATCCACCGAAGACGCTGCTGGATCCGCGCCCGAAGGAGGCAGCCGCGCCAAGAAACGGTCCAGCTGAACTCGGCACAGCCTCGGTCACCCGGGAAACCTTGCTTCTTCGTCGGCATGGATTGCCAGCGAGCATACGGCCGGGGGAGGGCGACCGGGGCCTTCCGGGAATGTTCCACCCCGGCCTATCCAGGGGCGCCCGCTGCCGACCTCGTTCCGTTGCGCGTGACGAGAGTGACCCCGAGGACGGCGAGCGCGGTGCCGATCAGTTGCGACCACCCCAAAGTTTCGTCAAAGAACAGAGCGCCGATCGTCAGGCCGAAGATCGGGATCAGAAAGCTGAACGCGTTCGCGCGGTTGAGCGGTGTCTTCTCGAGCACGGAGAACCACAGCCAGTAGACGAGCGCCGTGCCGAACAGGCTGAGCGCGAGGAGGACGCCGACGAACGTGAACGACCAGTGGACCGTCGCCGGCTCCTCCGTGCTCCAGGCGATAAGAACGAGGGGGATGCTGCCGATCAGCATCTGCAATCCCATTGCCATGAGAGGATCGACCCTGCCGGCGATGCGTTTGATCACCACGTTGCTGACCGTGATGCCCAGTGCGGCCAGGATGATATAGGCAACGCCGAAAACGTAGTTCTCCTGCCCCGGAGCGACAAACTGGGGCGCAGCGATGCTGAGAATGCCGATGAAGCCCAGGACCAGCCCCGTGGTCCCCCGTACCGTGAGCCGCTCGTCGAGGACCATGCCTGCCAGCATCGCCGCCAGCAACGGTTGGGTATTGGCGATCACCGTGGCGATGCCGGGCGAGACGAACTCCGCAGCATGAAACATCCCCAGAAAAGCAAGGCTCGTCGCACCCAACCCGACGACGGCCACCATCGCCCAGTGCGGGAGACCCTTGGGCAGCGGCCGACGCAGCGCGAGCGCCAGCACGGTCAGCGTCAGGCCTGCCAGGATCGCCCGCATCGCGGCGAAGGTCAGGTGCGGAGCGAGATCCAGACCGGCGGTGATCAGTGGGAAGCAGGCAGCCCAAAGCAGCATGACCAGAATGATCTGCGCGATCGTCGCGGCAGTCATCTCTGAAGGTCCTCGTTTTCTTGCCGTCCGCCGCGAAACCGCCCGGAGATGTTATCCGCGGCGATCATGATTTCGTTGCCGATGTTCCGCTGGAATGAGCGATGGCGGACGGTGCCTATTGCTCGCACGCCGACCGGCGTTTGCTTGGACCACCACTGCCTCGTTCGCGGCTTGTCCAAGCCGTGCCGATATGGCGGCGGTTGCCGTCTATTCCGCAGGCGCTCATCGCGCGAGCAGGCCGTTCTGAGCATATCCGTCGTGGTACTGAAGGACGATGTCCGGGTCGACCAGCAGCGCCGCGTCGTCCTTGTCGTCATAGTGGAGGCGCATCAGCAGGTCTTTGATGTGGTTGGTGCGTGCCAGGCGCTTGTTGTCGGCGCGCACAATGGTCCAGGGCGTGACCGGGTTATGAGTACGAGCGAACATCTCGTTGCGCGCGCGACTATAATCGCCCTCCACAGCCTGGTTGTCGGCAGTCGACGGTGCATTCGGAGAAGCGCTCCTGGACTTCTTTTTGCTCACGCGACTCACCGATTAGCCGGCAACGGGGCGCTGGCCCTCCTCCCGATGGAGGCGGCCAGCGCTTGGCGTTGATTAGAGAGACGGTCCGGCCATGGCGCCATTACACCCAACGGCGTTTCACCCGCTCCGATCCGACCCTTGCGCCACCGGCCGGCAATCGCAGTTGCGGAAACCGCCGCCGCAGCACGCCCCACAGCGCTCTTCGATCCTCTTTTTCAGGGCCCGGTGCGCCCGATGCAGACGGACACCAATATTGTTGGTCGTGAGACCGAGATCGATCGCGATCCGCTCACGGGACTCCTCTTCGAGATCGGCTCGACGAATGATCTCGGCGTAGTCTGGCCGGAGTGTCGGCACGAGGTTCGGGACGCAGCGGCATGGATTCTCGACCTGGTCGGTGCCCGGCTGAACCACCGGCTCTGGAGCTTCTGCTTCGTACGCGGCCTCAACCCGCTGCCGCGCGGCGCGGCGCCGGTAATAGTCGGTCAGCGTGTTGCGTAAGACACGGCTGAGCCAGGCATCGATCTTGCCGGTGGTCTTCGGCTTCTCCGTGGCTCGCACGACCTTGAGGCAGAAGTCCTGAAAGGCATCTTCGGCATCTTCCGGACGGCTCAGGCGCCGTCGGAAGAAGCGCAGGAATTCGGATCGGCAGTCCGTCAAACGCTGGATGGTGGCAGCGCCGGGAGTGACGCCATGGGATAGAACAGGATCGGGGCGTGAAAAGGCTGGCATTGTGATGACTCCATGCGCAGAGGTTCGTCGAGTGTGATGGCGACGCGCAGGGAGTATCGAAGCCGCCGGCGCGTCGATCAGACGTACGCAGGGAGACGGGGCGGTCGGAACTGACGATCGGTGATCGTGGATCGGTGGTAATGCGGCGGTCCGGAAATCCAACCGCCGGATTTCGGTGCATGGAAGACGGTAGAAAAGCCCACCGGCAGAAAGACGCAGGACGCCGGCGAGTGGCAGTGCGGAACCGCCGGCGACACATGGAACGTTGCGTCGTTGGGCAGCTCAGAGACGACTATCACGCCGCTCGCCTCAACCGTCTCCGTCCCGGCGAATGAAGAGTCAGCGTGCACCCCTTGGAAAGTCATACCGGCTACGATCAGCAGGGAGAGGAAGAACCTCGCCCAAGGCCGGAGCGCCGACCCGCTCCTTCTGAATCGCTTTTCCTTCCAGAGGTTCATTGGAGATCCGCGTTTACCGTCGTCATCATCCATTGACCTTGTGCCACAAATAATGGTTCGTCATTGAGCGAGATCAACACCGCCGTGTGGGATGGAAGTTCTGAGGCCGGCGAAGAGCTCTCTCCCGTCCCGGGCTGTCAGCTTGTCTGAGTCCATCACGGTTCCGCCGCAGTCGCTCGCGTCTGGCCGCGCATTTCGCCATAGAGCCGTTCGACGTCCTCCCGCCGACACAGGCCCGTACCGGCCGACAGGACGGCGGCAGCGCCGGCGGCCATGCCATAGGCGAATGCGTCTTCGGGCTGGCGTCCCTGAGCCAAGCCGAGGGTCATGGCCGCGACGAAGCTGTCGCCGGCGCCGACGGCGCTTTTTGCGACCACGTCGGGCGCGGCCACACGCTGCGCACCCTGGTTCGTCACTAGCAGCGCGCCGTCACGGCCAAGGGTCAGCGCGACCAGTTCGGCGGCGCCCGAGCCGACCAGCTCTCGCGCCGCCGCCTCCTGCGACGCCGGGTCGGGAAGCTTTCGACCAAGCAGGGTCTCGAGTTCGCCGAGACTAGGTTTCACCAGATGGACGCCGCGTGCGAGCCCGGCGCGAAGCGCGCTTCCCGAGGTGTCGAGCACGAGCCTGGCGCCCTTGCGGCGGGCGAGATTCGCGACAGTTGCGTAGAGATCATCAGGAACGCCCCGCGGCAGACTGCCGCTCGCGACGAGATAATCGCAGTCGAGGTCCTCCAGCGACGCCAGGAACGCTCGCCATTCCGATTCCCGGACCGAGGGGCCGGCGGGCACGAAGCGGTATTCCTGGCCGCTCGAGCGCTCGTACACGGCGTGGCTGATGCGGGTGTGGTCCTGGATCGGGACGCGCTGCCGCGGGATGGCCGCGACATCGAGCAGGTCGTCGAGAACGCCGCCGGTCGCGCCGCCCGCGAGATAGACTGCAAGCGTCGTGCTGCCGAGTTCCTTGACGACCCGCGCAACATTGATGCCGCCCCCGCCCGGATCGTACCGTTCCTCCGAGGTCCGGATCTTGTGGATCGGACGTACGACCTCCGCCTCGGCGGCGCCGTCAACCGACGGGTTCAAGGTCAACGTGACGATGGTTTTCATCGCATGACTCCTCAAGACCGGCGCGCTACGAGGCGGCGGCGCAGTTCAAGCGCCCGCCGGCAGCAGGACTTCCCCACCGGGATCGCAAGAGACCACGAAACGGATGCCACGACCGTCAAGCGTGTCGCGGCGATGGCTAAGAGGACGGCGCTCCTGCGCGTATCTTACGCCTCAGTGTACGAGATGCTCGGTTGCCAGCATGCGCGCAACCGTCGCAAGAGGGGGAGCCACGACGGCCAACCCCAGAACGTAGCCTGACCTCCCCTTTTGCCAGTAAGGCCGGCGCTGCCTTCGGTGTTCCTGTCTTCGACATACGCGATCATCGGTGCGTCGGAGGGGGTGGCGTGCCCCCGATGATCGTGCCACCTGCGATGTTAGTGCAGGCGCACGG
>JBBDQX010000232.1:0-14673 GCA_040905765.1 Acetobacterales bacterium | reverse complement strand
TCTCCCCGATCAGCGCCGGCGGTGCCTCGGCGCGCGACAGCCGCGCCCGCATCGTCGCCGCAACGCCGAGTCCGTCGCGCACCGCCGCGAGGTCGCGCGGCCCGCCACGCCCGAGGCTGAGGCGCGACAGCGCGCGCGCCACGTCGGGTGCACCGCGCAGCGCCTCGCGCAGGTCGCCGCGCAGAGCGCCGTCGAGCGTCATCGCCTCGACCGCATCGAGCCGGCGGTTGACCGGGCCGGCCTCGGCCAGCGGCGCCGACAGCCACGAGGCGAGCAGCCGCGCGCCGGCACCTGTGGCGGTGCAGTCGACGACGCCGAGCAGGCTGCCGCGCCGCTCGCCGGTCAGTGTCTGGGTCAGCTCCAGGTTGCGTCGGGTCGCGGCGTCGATTTCCAGCACGCCGCTCTCGCCGAAGCGGACAAGCCGCCGAAGCCGCGGCAGGCGACCGAGCTGGGTCAGCTCCAGGTAGTCGAGCAGGGCACCGGCGGCGGCCACCTCGGCGCGGCCGAAGGCGCCGAAACCGTCGAGCGCCTTGACGCCGTAGAACGCCTCGAGACGCGCCCGGGCATTGGCGCTGTCGAACCGGCTGGACGGCAGCGGCGACACCGAGGCCTGGCGATCGGCCAGCGCCACGGCGATGTCGGCGCGCGCGGCAAGCCGGTCCGGCACGATCAGCTCGCGCGGCGCCAGCCGGGCAAGGACGGCGGCGACACCCTCCGCCGACACCGGCTGGGCGGTGAACTCGCCCGCCGACATCTCCACCCAGGCAATGGCGAGACCGCCCTGCGCTTCCGCGAGCGCCGCGAGGTAGTTGCTCTCGCGGGCGTCCAGCAGCGACTCTTCCGTCAGCGTGCCGGGGGTGACGATACGCACCACCTCGCGATTGACCAGCGCCTTGCCGCCGGCGCGCTTGCGGGCCTCCGCCGGGTCCTCGGTCTGCTCGACGATGGCGACGCGGAAACCCTGGCGTATCAGCTTGGACAGATAGCCGTCGTAGGCGTGCACCGGGACGCCGCACATCGGCACGTCGGCGCCGTCGTGCTTGCCGCGGTGGGTCAGCGCGATACTGAGCGCCGCCGCCGCCTTCTCCGCGTCCTCGAAGAACAGCTCGTAGAAGTCGCCCATGCGGTAGAACAGCAGGCACCCGGCATGGTCCGCCTTGAGGCGCAGGTATTGCGCCATCATCGGCGTTGCGCCCTTTCCGTCCTGCGGCGGAGCGGCCTTGCTGAAGGTCATGTCGTCGGCTGGAATCACGATCGTCGGCTGTTCCGGGGCGCCGGGCACACATTACCATGCCGGGCCGGTCGGGCCGCAACGGGCCGGCGACGCTTTGATTTCCCGGCCCCGCTGCCCCATAATGCCCGCTAAATCCGCACGATGCGGCGGACCATCCAATCGCCGGATCGATAAGCGGCTCGTACGGAGGAAACCGTCCGGTCACGCTTTCAGTGCCGGACCCAGGACAAGGCACCAGCCATGCCCGACAAGGGAAATGGAAGCTCGCTTGCGCAAGATGCTCTGGAGATGCACGCCTCCGGGCGTCCGGGCAAGATCGCGATCCACATCACCAAGCCGCTACTGACCCAGCGCGACCTGACGCTGGCCTATTCGCCCGGTGTCGCGGCGCCCTGCCTCCGCATCGCCGAGGATCCGGGCCTCGCCTACGACTACACGGCGAAGGGCAACATCGTGGCGGTGATCTCCAACGGCACCGCCGTGCTGGGCCTCGGCAACCTCGGCGCCCTGGCGTCGAAGCCGGTGATGGAAGGCAAGGCGGTGCTGTTCAAGCGCTTCGCCGACATCGACGGCATCGACATCGAGGTCGGCACCGAGGATGTCGACGAGTTCATCGAGGCGATTCGCCACCTCGGGCCGAGCTTCGGCGGCATCAACCTGGAGGACATCAAGGCTCCCGGCTGCTTCATCATCGAGCAGCGGCTGCGCGAGCTGATGGACATCCCGGTGTTCCACGACGACCAGCACGGCACCGCGATCATCACCGCGGCCGGGCTGATCAACGCCCTCGACATTACCGGCCGCGACGTCAGGTCGACGCGGATCGTCGTCAACGGTGCCGGTGCCGCATCCATCGCCTGCGTCGAGCTGATCAAGCGCATGGGCGCCGCGTCGGACAACATCATCCTCTGCGACACCCGCGGCGTGGTCTACCGCGGCCGCGAGGAGGGCATGAACCAGTGGAAGTCGGCGCATGCCGTCGACACCGGGCTGCGCACGCTGGCCGACGCCATGAAGGGCGCCGACGTGATGATCGGGCTCTCGGTGAAGGGGGCGGTCGACCGCGAGATGGTCGCGTCGATGGCCAAGCAGCCGATCATCTTCGCGATGGCCAACCCCGACCCGGAGATCACGCCGGAGGAGGTCGCCCAGGTGCGGCCGGACGCGATCATGGCGACGGGACGGTCGGACTACGCGAACCAGGTCAACAACGTCCTCGGCTTCCCCTACATCTTCCGCGGCGCGCTCGACGTCCGCGCCTCGACGATCAACGACGAGATGAAGGTCGCCGCCGCGGAGGCGCTGGCGGCGCTGGCACGCGAGGACGTGCCGGACGAGGTCGATGCCGCCTATTCGGGACGTCGCCTGCGTTACGGGCCGGAGTACCTGATCCCGGTGCCGTTCGACCCGCGACTGATCACCCGTGTGCCGCCGGCGGTGGCGCGCGCCGCGATGGAGACCGGCGTCGCCCACAAGCATATCCGCGACTGGGACGAGTACACCCACGAGCTGCGCGCCCGCCTCGATCCGACGGCCTCGAGCATGCAGGCGATCGGCCGGCGCGTCCGCAAGTCGGGCTGCCGGGTGGTGTTCGCGGAGGGCGAGGAGCCAAAGGTCATTCGCGCCGCAGTGGCGTTCCGCAACGCCGGCTACGGCACCCCGATCCTGATCGGCCGCGACGACCGCATCCGCGAGACGATGTCGTCGATCGGCCTCGGCAGCGACGAGGGGCTGGAGATCCACAACGCCCGGCTGTCCGACACCAACGTCGAGTACACCGAGTTCCTGTACGGCCGACAGCAGCGGACGGGCCTGCTGCGCCGTGACTGCCAGCGGCTGGTCAACCAGAACCGGAACGTCTTCGGCGCCTGCATGGTGGCGCTGGGCCGTGCCGACGCGATGGTCACCGGTCTGACCCGCAGCTACCACGTGGCGCTGGAAGACGTGACGCAGGTGCTGCGGCCGGCGACAGGCTGCCACATGTTCGGCATGACCATGGTCATAGCGCCGGGCCGCACGGTATTCCTTTCCGACACGGCGGTGCATCCCAATCCGACCGCGGCCGATATCGCCGACACGGCGATCCAGACCGCAGCCGCGGCACGCCGCTTCGGCCATACGCCGCGGGTGGCGCTGATCTCGTTCTCGAACTTCGGCAACCCGCAGTGGGCATCGGGACACCTGATGCGCGACGCCGTCGAGGAACTCGACAAGCGGCGCGTCGACTTCGAGTACGACGGCGAGATGGCGCCGGACGTGGCGCTGACGCAGGAGCTGATGTCGGTCTATCCGTTCTGCCGGCTGTCCGGTCCGGCCAACGTGCTGGTGATGCCGGGCCTGCACAGCGCCCACATCTCCGCCAAGCTGGTGTCCGCCCTGGGCGGCGCGATGGTGGTGGGGCCGCTGCTGATGGGCCTGGAGAAACCAGTGCAGATCTTCCAGATGAACGCCACCGTCTCGGAGATCGTGCAGATGGCGTCGATCGCCGCCCACGACGCGCTGCCGGATCCGGAGCGGGCGGAAGAGGACGTCAGGATCGCCGCCGGCGCGACCTCCTGACGGAAGCCCTGCCCGTCCGGCTCAGGGCCGGGCGTTCAGCACGATCCGGCGGATAGTGAAGTCTCCGCCGCCGTTGCGGACCGCGACACCGTCCCAGGCGTCGCGGAAGGCGCGGTCGCTGGCGCGCACCATCTGCTCGCCGTCGATGCTGACAGTCATCTCGCCCTGGCCCCCGCGCGTCCAGCGCAGTCGGTGCACGCGGCCGGGCTCGACCCTGAGCTGGCGGATCGCGGTATCGATCACCGCCTCGCCGCTGGCGCCGACGCGCACGACCGCCAGCGCGGGGCGGTCGGCGGGCGCCATCATGACGCGATAGCCGACTCCGGGCTGTTCGCCCTGGAAAACCTCCACCTCCAGCCGTCCGGCCTTCGCACCGATCCAGAAGTCCATGTCGAGCGCGAAGGCGTTGCCGGCCCGGACGCGGGTGAAGATCGCGGCGTCGGTCGGTGCAGGCTCGTCTTCGCCGGACACTGTGCCGAGCTTCTGCTCGATCACCTGGTTGAGTATGGCGCCGAAGATCTGCTGCGTCGCCTCGCGCTTTTCCTCGCGCCGGGTGGTCGTCGTGCCGCGTCCGGCAGCGGCGGCCAGCGGCACGATGCTGCGCAGGCCGTAGCCCCGCTCGATGAAGAAGCTGCCCCGCTGCACCGTCCATGCCGGATTGCGGGCGAAGTCGCCGTCCTCGAAGGCGTCCGACAGCGCCGCCGCCGACGGCGCGGACTCATGACGCGCGGCGAGGTCGCGCAGATCCTGCAGGAAGTCGGGGCTGGCCGCACGGTCCCGCTCGGCACGCTCGATCAACGCACGCAGCGACTCCACGAATTCGCCTGCGGTGCCGGTATCGCCGGGCCACGGCGCGTATCGGCGGTCGGAGTCGGCGGCGAACGTCCCGGTCGACAACAGGACGCCCAGGAGCCAGCAGGCGAGAAGCGGCAATCGTGACGTGATCATGACATCTGCTGCGGGAGAATGTGCCCGGTCCGGCGCCTATGATACAGTTTTCCGCTGGCTCAGGTCGAATGCCCGTATGGGCGCAACCGGTACACAGGCGTGAGTGAAGGCACGAACGAAAGCCACTCTGTTTCGCTGCCGCGCGTGATCCCGGTTGCGATCAGGCTGGCCCTCGTACCCGTTCTGCTCCTCCTCGGTCTCGCCGGCTACGGCGAGGTTTCCTGGCCGGTCGCGCTCGCCTCCTGCGGCGTGCTGCTGGTGGCCAGCGGGGCGGTCGCGCACCTCTGGCTCTCGGATCTCGATCGCGCCACCGCGCTGCTGCAACAGCTTCGCGACAGCGGTGTCGCCGAGCCCGCGGTGGCAAGACTGCCGTCGACGGCGCCGCTGTTCACCGGCATCCATCACGTCGGCCGGGCCTGGCGGGAGGAAAGCGAGGCGGTGCGCGAGCGCCTGTCGGCGTCGGAGACGGCGCTCGAACGCCTGCCCGATCCACTGCTGGTGATCGACGCCGACAGGCGGGTGGTGCGCGCCAATGCGGCGGCGCGGCGGCTGCTCGGCGACAGCGTGCTCGGCCGCGACCTCGGCGCCGCGCTGCGCACCCCGGCGGTGCTGTCGGCGGTCGACGCCGGGCTGCGCCGCCAGGTCGAGACAGATACCGAGTTCGAGATGCCGGTCCCCGTCGCGCGGCAGTATGTCGCGCGCATCCGCCCGTTGCCGCGGCCGATGGCGGACGGCGGTATCCTGGTGCTTTCGCTGTACGACGTGACGACGATGAAGCGCTCGGAACAGATGCGCGCCGACTTCGTCGCCAACGCCAGCCACGAGTTGAGGACGCCGCTCGCGGCACTGATCGGCTACATCGAGACGCTGCGCGGCCCGGCTGCCGACGATACCGAGGCCCACGGGCGCTTCCTGCAGATCATGCACGAGCAATCGCAGCGGATGTCGCGGCTGGTCGACGACCTGCTGTCGCTGTCGCGAATCGAGTTGAACGAGCACAGCCCGCCGACAGAGCCGATCGTCGTCGGCATCATCGCGCGCAAGGCGGCGGAGGTGCTGGAACTGCGCGCGCGCCAGCGCGACATGAGCGTGGTCGTTGATGTCGCCCTCGACGTGCCGCAGGTCGCCGGCGACGAATACGAGCTGATGCAGGTGTTCCAGAACCTGATCGACAACGCCATCAAGTACGGCGCGCGCGGCACCCGGGTGCGCATCCGCGTCGGGCGGGTGCAGCCGGACGATGTCGCGGCGAACCCGCGGCTGCGGCAATGGGCGACGTTCGTATCGGTCGAGGATCAGGGCGACGGCATCCCGCGGGAGCATATCCCTCGCCTGACCGAGCGCTTCTACCGCGTCGACCCGGCGCGGTCGCGCGCGCTGGGCGGCACCGGCCTCGGCCTGGCGATCGTCAAGCACATCCTGAACCGGCATCGCGGCGCGCTGATCATCGACAGCGAGGTCGGTCGCGGCAGCGTTTTCACCGCCTATTTTCCGCCGGTGAAGCTGCCGTCGGCCGAGAAGCCGGCGCCACGCGTCGACGCCGCCGAATAGAGCTGGGCCGCCCCGGTCAGGCACCGAAGCGGGCGAAGACCACCCGTTCGATGCGCTCCGCAGCCCTCATATCCCGATCGCGTCTTCCGCCTTGCGGTACGGCAGGCCCAAGGCCTCCGCGACCGCCTTGTAGGTGACCTGGCCGCCCATCACGTTCAGCCCGGCCCGCAGATGCGGGTCGCGCGCCATTGCCGGGCGCGCGCCCTGGTTGGCCAGGGCCAGCACGAAGGGCAGGGTCGCGTTGTTCAGCGCCACCGCGGACGTCCTCGCCACCGCGCCCGGCATGTTGGTCACGCAGTAGTGCACCACGCCCTCCTCGACATAGGTCGGATCGGCATGGGTGGTCGGCCGGCTGGTCTCGAAGCAGCCGCCCTGATCGATCGCCACGTCGACCACGACCGACCCGCGACGCATGCGGCCGATCTGGTCCCGGCGCACGATCTTCGGCGCGGCCGCGCCCGGCACCAGCACCGCCCCGATCACCAGATCGGCGTCGACCACCGCCGCGTCCACCGCCTCGCGCGTGGCGAAGACGGTGCGCAACGCGCCGCCGTAGATGTCGTCGAGCCGCTCCAGCACCGATAGCGACTTGTCGAGCACCGTAACCTGCGCCTCGCAGCCGACCGCCATGCGGATCGCGTTGGAGCCGACCTTGCCGCCGCCGATCACCACAACTCTGGCACCGGGCGTCCCGGGCACGCCGCCCAGCAGCACCCCGGCGCCGCCCTGTTCCGTCTCCAGGCAATGGGCGCCGACCTGCACCGCCATGCGGCCGGCGACCTCGCTCATCGGAGCCAGGAGCGGCAGGCCGCCGGCGGGACCGGTCACCGTCTCATAGGCGATGCCGGTGCAACCGCTCCCGACGAGACCCCGCGTCAGCTCGGGTTCGGCCGCGAGGTGAAGGTAGGTAAACAACACCTGACCCTCCCGCAGCATCGGCACCTCGCGCGCCTGCGGTTCCTTGACCTTGACGATCATTTCCGCCGCCGCGAACACCGCCTCGGCCGATTCGGCGATGCTGGCGCCGGCCGCCCGATAGACGTCGTCGTCGAAGCCGATCGCCGCGCCGGCGCCGGTCTCGACCACGACCTCATGGCCGGCGTGGACGAGTTCGCCCGCGCTGGAGGGGACCAGGCCGACTCGGTACTCGTGGGTCTTGATCTCCTTGGGTACGCCGACGCGCATGGAGGGGCTCTCCGACTAGGGGGAAGGCGCCGCCAGAGAGTGCGAGCGACGCGTCATCCACCATAGCAACGCCAGCCCGGGCAGGGCGAGAGCGGTCGTCAGCAGGAAGAACCCCACCCAGCCGGATATTTCGGCGACGACGCCGCTGCCCGTAGTGAACAGCGTCCGCCCGACCGCCATCAGCGACGACAGCAGCGCGTACTGCGTTGCCGTGTAGGCGACGTTGCACAGCGCCGACAGGTAGGCGACGAAGGCCGCCGTGCCCATGCCTCCCGCGACGTTCTCGACCGCGATAGTGACGGCGAGCATCGGCACGCTGTGTCCGACCGCCGCCTGCACCACGAACATCAGGTTGGACAGGGCCTGCGCCCCGCCCGCCACGAACAGTGCGTGCACGATCCCGAGGCGGGCGACCAGCAGCCCGCCGGCGAAGGTGCCGATCACCGTCGCCGCGGCGCCGAACAGCTTGGTGACGTTGGCGATCTCGATCTTGCTGAAGCCGAGCTCGACGTAGAACGGATTGGCCATCGGCCCGATGAAGGCGTCGCCGAGCTTGTACAACAGGACGAACAGCAGGATCGACGGCCAGGCCGGCTGGCGCTGCACGAACTCCGCCAGCGGCGCGACCACGGCGTCCCGCAGCCACTCCCGGGGCGAAGCGGTGCCGGGCGGGACGGCAGCGCGCGGCGGCTCGGGATTGACCAGGGTGGCGAGGATTCCGATGCCCATCAGTGCGGCCATGCCGGCATATGCCGCGGCCCAGCCCCAGGCGCTGGCGATGTACAGCGCGCCGGCGCCCGCCGCCAGCATGCCGATGCGGTAGCCGAAGACGGTGGTCGCCGCGCCGGCACCGTACCGCCGCTCGTCCAGCACCTCGACGCGATAGGCGTCGATGACGATATCCTGCGTCGCCGACCACCAGGCGAGCAGCAGCGCCCACAGCGCCGTCGCCATCGGATCGACCGCCGGGTCGGCGCGGCCGAGGCCGAGCATGCAGAAGGCGACCGCGAGCTGGCTGAACAGCAGCCAGCCGCGCCGCCGGCCCAGCCAGGCTGTCAGCAACGGAAGAGGCAGCCGGTCGACCAGCGGCGCCCATGCGAACTTGAGCGCATAGGGCAGCCCGGCCGCCGCGAACAGGCCGATGGTCGCCTTCGAAACGCCGCGCTCGGCCATCCAGACGCTGAGCGTCGACAGCGTCAGCAGCAGCGGCAGGCCGCTGGCGAAGCCGAGGAAGAGGAGGGAAAGGACCCGGCGGTCGAGGTAGAGCCGCGCGGCGTCGCGCCAGCGTCCCTCGGTGCCGCCGTCGGTCGGTGCCCCCGCCGGCGTCAGGCTAGCGGTGCTCCGCCGGCAGCAGCTCGGCCAGCGTCTTCTGCGGCCGGGCGCCGATGTGGCTGATCACCTCCGCCGCCGCCAGGCCGCCGACGCGCGCGCAGTCGGCGAGCGGCAGGCCGCGACTCAGGCCGTACAGGAAGCCGGCGGCGTACAGATCGCCCGCGCCCGTGACGTCCACCACCTTGTCGACCTTCGCAGCCTCGACGACATGGACCTCGCTGCCGTTGACCACGACCGAGCCCTTCTCGCTACGGGTCAGGGCGGCGATGCCGCAGATCGAGCGGACGCGCTGCATCGCCTCGTCGAAGTCGTCGACCTCGAACAGCGCCTTGACCTCGGCCTCGTTGGCGAACAGCACGTCGACGTGGCCGTCGATCAGGTCGAGGAAGTCCTCGCGGTGCCGCTCGACGCAATGCGCGTCCGACAGCGTCAGCGCCACCGTGGTGTCGGCCTCCTGCGCGATCTCGGCGGCGCGCCGGAAAGCGGCCTTGCCACCGGGCGGGTCCCACAGATAGCCCTCGAGGAAGATGGTGCGGGCGGCGCGGATCTGGTCGGCGTCGATGTCGTCGGGACCGAGCTCCTGGCAGGCGCCGAGGAAGGTGCCCATGGTGCGTTCGGCATCGGGGGAAACCATCACCAGGCAGCGCGCAGTGGCGAGTCCATCGGTGGTGGGCGGCGTCTCGAACGCCACGCCGGCGGCCCGGATATCATGGCGGAAAATGCCGCCGAGATGGTCGTCGCGGACCTTGCCGACGAAGGCCACGCGGCCGCCGAGCGAGGCGACGCCCACGGCGGTGTTCGCCGCCGAGCCGCCGGAGCACTCGATGCCGGGCCCCATCGCATCGTACAGCGATTCGGCCCGCTCGGCGTCGATCAGGGTCATGCCACCCTTGTCGAGCCCCTGCTTGGTGAGGAAATCATCGTCGGCGTTGGCAAGGACGTCGACGATGGCGTTGCCGATGGCGATGACGTCCAGCGCGTCGTTGCCCCGGGGAGAAGCGTTTCGATCTGTCATGATGGCGGCAGTATAGCGGCCAAATCTCAGTCCACAACCCGGCCGCCCCGCCCGCCACATCGCCGTTGCGATACACTAGAAAAGATGTATAGTGCGCGAATTCAAACCATTACGCGCATTTCATTAGGCAGTTTACAAGAAGAGGTGGGTAGTCCGGTGTTTCGCCGAAACAAGAGTTCACCGGAAGGCGCCGCGACCGTCCGTGCGGCCGGTGAGGCCACGGATAGTCCGCCGCCGCTCAAACCCTTTTCTCGCAAGGGGTCCCATATGGCGAAGCAGCCCACCACGACGAACTACCGGCCGGAGATGCCCCGGCGCACTTTCGACCTGCCGGGCACGCGCCGGCCGGAACGGACATCGAACACGCCGGACGGAAAGGTCCTCACGGTCGGCCGCGAAATCTCGCTGCAGGGCGAGATCACGGCGTGCGAGGAACTGATCGTCGAGGGTCGCGTCGAGGCATCGCTGACCCAGGGCCGCCGCCTCGAGGTGACCGACAGCGGATACTTCAAGGGCACCGTGGACATCGAGGAAGCCGACATCAGCGGCCGTTTCGAAGGCAAGCTGACGGCGCGCCGCAAGCTGGTCGTCCGCAGCACGGGCCGCATCAAGGGCGAGATCCGCTACGGCACCATCGAGATCGAGCCAGGCGGCCAGATCGTCGGCGATCTCGACGTGCTCGCCGAGGACCGCAAGTCCGGTAGCTGAGCCGGACCGGATCGCCTTGCCAGCCAGTCCCTCCACGTACACAGCCCGCTTGCTGCGCGACCTTCTGCTGGCCGCGCCGCTGCTGGCGCTCGCGGCCTGCGGTGGCGCGCCACGCGAGCCGGGCCCGACCGCGGGCGGACCGGCGTTCTCCATCAGGCAGGCGGAAGAGCCGTTCAACCGGCCCTCGCCCGGCGACCTCGCCGTGATCGGGCCCGAAAGCAGGGCGGCGGCCAGCCATGCGCCGGTCCCTTCGCCGGCCCCGCGCATGGCGGCTGCACCGGGCGGGGCGCCGCGGGCACAGCTACCGCCCGTCAATGCCGACCCGCGTCAGTTCATCGGCCTGTCCGCCGGCGAGGTGATCGGACGGCTCGGGCAGCCGACGTTCCGGCGCGTCGACCGGCCGGCGACGGTCTGGCAGTATCGCGGCGGGCGCTGCATCGTCGATGTCTTCCTCTACCGCGAGGGCGACAGCGACCGTGTGATCGAGGTCCTGGTCCGTACCCGACCCGGCATCCAGTCCGTGAGCAGCGAATCATGCGTCGGCGGCCTGCTGCGGCCCCGGGAAACGCCGCAGCCCGGCTGAGGGTCAGCCGGCCAGGGTGGTCTTCGCTCCGTAGGTGCACAGGTCGGCCACGACGCAGTTCGGGCAATCCGGCTTGCGCGCCCTGCAGACGTAGCGGCCATGCAGGATCAGCCAGTGGTGGGCGTGCCGGACGAAGCGTTGCGGCACCCGCTTCTCCAGCGCCAGCTCGACCGCCAGCGGCGATTTTCCCGGTGCGAGGCCGGTGCGGTTCGAGACCCGGAAGATATGCGTGTCCACCGCGATGGTCGGCTCGCCGAAAGCCACGTTGAGCACGACATTCGCGGTCTTGCGGCCGACGCCGGGCAGCGCCTCCAGTGCGTCGCGCGAGCGCGGGACCTCGCCCCCGTGCTGCTCGATCAGCATCCGGCTCAGCGCGATCACGTTCTTCGCCTTGGTGTTGAACAGCCCGATGGTCTTGATGTGCTCGCGCAGTGTCCCCTCTCCGAGCGCGACCATCTTCTCCGGCGTGTCGACGGACCTGAAAAGTGCCTGGGTCGCCTTGTTGACGCCGACATCGGTCGCCTGCGCCGACAGCACCACGGCGACCAGCAGGGTGTAGGTATTGACGTACTCCAGTTCGGTCGCCGGCGCGGGGTTGCCGGCGGACAGCCGCTCGAAGAACGGCTCGACCGCTGGGTTGGGCATGCGCTTGGGCATCGCGGGACTTCGCTGCGGCGGGAATCGGGGACGAGCGCGGGGCCCCCGGCGGACCAACCGGCCTTCCGGTCCGCGGAAGCGGGCCCATATTAGCCGGATCGTCTCCGGACATGACAGGACCCATGCCAGACGCCTCCGGCCCCGCCGGTTCCATTCCGATCCCCTTCGTCGCGGAACTGCGCCCGCACCGCAGCTTGGGGCCGGCCGGCTTCCGTGTGATGCTGGCCGCCGTCGCCGTGGTGATCGCGGTGTACGGCGGCATCTTCCTGGCGATGGGTGCGTGGCCGGTGTTCGGCTTCCTGGGTCTCGAAGTGCTGCTGCTGTACCTGCTGTTCCGGCTGAATTTCCGCGATGCGCGGCGCTGCGAAACCATCCGCATCGACCGCGACGCCACCGAGGTGCGAAAACGCGCGCCGTCCGGCCACGAGACCCGCCACGATTTCCAGACCGGCTGGCTGCGCGTCGAGGTCGAGCGGCCCGCCCGGCACGACTGCCGGCTGACCCTGGCATCTCACGGTCGCCGCGTCAGCGTCGGCAGCTTCCTGACGCCACCGGAGCGGCACGAGCTCGGCGGGGTGCTGCGTCGGGCCGTCGCGGTCGCGGCCAAGAGGGGCTGATTGCCGCACGATCCGGGTGGTGCAGGGCGCCGCTGCCGCCTAACGTGCCGCCATGACCTTGAGGACCCCGCCCGCCGCCATGCCCGACGGTGCCGACCTGCCAGCGGCGGCACGCGACTATGCGCGCGTCGCCGCCGCCATCCGCTATATCGAGGCGACGTTGCCCGAGCAGCCAGACCTCGCCGCGATCGCCGGCGCCGCCGGCCTGAGTCCGCAGCACTTCCAGCGCCTTTTCAGCCGCTGGGTCGGCCTCAGCCCGACGCGATTCCTGCATTTCCTGACGCTGGATTTCGCACGGGACAGACTTGCCTCGGCGGAAAGCGTGCTCGGCACGGCCCTCGACGCCGGTCTTTCCGGGCCCGGGCGGCTGCACGACCTGTTCGTGACCCATGAGGCGATGACCCCCGGGGAATTCAAGACGCAGGGCGCGGGCCTCGAAATCCGTTACGGCTTCCACCCGGGACCGTTCGGTCAGGCGCTGCTGCTGCAGACATCGCGCGGCATTTGCGGCCTCGCCTTCGCCGACGACGGCGAAGAGGATGCGGCGCTGTCCGACATGGCGGGACGCTGGCCGCGCGCGACCCTGATCGAGGACCGCGCCGCGACGGCGCCGGCGATGGGCACCATCCACGCCGCGCTGACCGGCCTGCGCGGCGGGCCGGTGCGGCTGCTGCTGAAGGGGACGAACTTCCAGATCCGGGTCTGGGAGGCACTGATGCGACTGCCGGAGGGCGCGGTCGTCAGCTACGAGGACCTTGCCGCCCGGCTGGGCCGGCCCGACGCGGTGCGCGCGGTCGCCGGCGCGGTTGGCCGCAACCCGATTTCCCTGGTGATCCCGTGCCACCGGGTCATCCGCAAGGGCGGCTACGTCAGCGGTTACCATTGGGGCCCCACCCGGAAGCGCGCGATGCTGGCCCGGGAGGCGGCGCGCGTCCACGGCACGGCGCCGGCAACGGTGCCGGCTCAGCCCTCGGAGAGGCCGAGCACGTCGAACATGTTGTAGAGCCCGGGCGGGCGACCGCGTAGCCAGCGCACGGCGCGGACCGCGCCGCGGGCGTAAATGGCGCGCGCCGAAGCCCGGTGCGTCAGCTCGATCCGCTCCCCGTCCCCGGCGAACACGACCGTGTGCTCGCCGACCACGTCGCCGCCGCGCAGCGCCGCGAAGCCGATGCGGCCGCGCAGGCGGGCGCCGGTCTCGCCGTCGCGGCCGCGATCGGCAACCTCGTCGAGCGCCACGCCGCGGCCCCTCGCGGCGCGGCGACCCAGCTCGAGCGCCGTGCCGGACGGTGCGTCGACCTTGTAGCGGTGATGGATTTCCACGATCTCGACGTCGAACGCGTCGTCGAGCGCACGCGCCACCCGCTCGGTCAGCGCGAACAGCAGGTTGACGCCGGCCGCGGTGTTGGGTGCCAGCACGACCGGCGCATGCCTTGCGGCCTCGGCCAGCGCCGCCTCGCCGTCGGCATCGAAGCCCGTGGTGCCGATCACCAGCGGCGTGCCCCGCTCCGCCGCAAGCGCGGCATGCTTCAGCGTGGCCTCCGGACGGGTGAAGTCGATCACCGCGTCGCTGTCCGCGAACAGTGTCGCAGGATCGTCGGACACCGTCACGCCGAGCGCGGCGATACCGGCCGCGATGCCGGCGTCCCTGCCAACCGCGCCGGAGCCCGGCCGGCCGGTCGCGGCCGCGAGCGTGCAGTCGTCCGCCGCCGCCACCTCGGCGGTCAGCAGCCGGCCCATGCGGCCGCCGCAGCCGGCGATGCCGCTCCTGACGCGTGCCATGGATGCCCCCCTTGCGGCGGAACAGGCCGCCGCGCGGTTACTCCCGCAAATCCTCCCACAACTCCTTCACCTTGGTGAAGAAGCCGTCGGACTGCGGACTCGTCGTCTTGCTGCCCGCGGCCTTGTCGAACTCGCGCAGCAAGTCCTCCTGACTCTTGGTCAGGTTGACGGGCGTCTCCACCGTGGCCTGGATTATCATGTCGCCGCGCGCGTCGCTGCGCAGCACCGACATGCCCTTGCCCTTGAGGCGGAACTGCGCGCCGGACTGGGTGCCCTTCGGGATCGTCACCCGCGCCCGGGTCCCGTCGATGCTGGGCACCTCGATCGAGCCGCCGAGAGCCGCCGTCGTCATGGAGATCGGCACCCTGCAGAGGACATTGACGCCGTCGCGCTGGAACATGCGATGCGGCTGGATGGCGAGGAAGATGTACAGGTCGCCCGGCGGCGCGCCCCGCAGGCCCGCCTCTCCCTCGCCGCCGAGGCGGATGCGGGTGCCGTCCTCGAC
>JBBDQX010000231.1:0-14742 GCA_040905765.1 Acetobacterales bacterium | reverse complement strand
GGATCGTCAGGTCGCCGTGCAGCTTGTCGAGGTCGTAGACATGCAGTGGGCGCCCCCGGTCGAAAGCGATGTAGTTGGTGACGTCGACCAGGGCCGAGATCGGCCTGAGGCCGATGCCGCGAAGGCGGCTCTGTACCCACTCCGGGCTGGGCCCGTTCTTCAAGTTGCGGATGGTCCGGCCGACGACGAAGGGGCAGGCGTCGCGCGCATCCTCGGGAAAATCGAGATGCCAGGCCACCGGGCTGTCGAACACGCCATCCGTCGGTGCCACCGGATCCGGCTTCAACCGGCCGAGCCCGGCGGCGGCGAGGTCGCGAGCCACGCCGCGCACACCGAGGCAGTCGGCGCGGTTCGGCGTTATGGCGATCTCGATGACCGGGTCGTCGTAGCCCGCCCATGTCGCATAGGAGGCGCCGAGCGGCGCGTCTTCCGGCAGATCGACGATCCCGTCGTGATCCTCGCTGAGGCCCAGCTCTCGCTCCGACAGCAGCATGCCGTTGCTGTCCTCGCCCCGGATCTGCGAGGCCTTCAGGTCGATGCCGGTGCCCGGGATATAGCTGCCGGACGGCGCGAAGACGCCCTTCATGCCGGTGCGGGCGTTCGGCGCGCCGCAGACGACTTGCACCGTCTCGCGGCCGTTGTCGACGATGCAGACCCGCAGGCGATCGGCGTTCGGATGCTGCCGCGCCTCGACGACATGGCCGATGACGAATCCGGAGAACCGGGCCGCGCGGTCCGACACGCCCTCCACTTCGAGCCCGATCATCGACAGCCGCTCGACGATGGCGTCGGGCCCGGCGTTGGTCTCGAGGTGGTCCTTCAGCCAGCCCAGCGTGAACTTCATGGCGCCAGGCCCGCGACCATGCCCGGCACGTCGAACGGCGGGAAGCCGTAGTGGCGCAGCCAGCGCAGGTCGGATTCGTAGAATGTGCGGAGATCCGGGATGCCGTGCTTGAGCATCGCGATCCGCTCGATCCCCATGCCGAACGCGAAGCCACGGTGACGGTCGGGGTCGAGGCCGCAGTTGCGCAACACGTTCGGATGCACCATGCCGCAGCCGAGCACCTCCAGCCAGTCGTCGCCCTCCCCGATCACGAGTTCGCCGCCGGCGCGCCAGCACTGGATATCGACCTCGGCGGACGGCTCGGTAAAGGGAAAATGGCTGGCACGGAAGCGCAGCGGCACCTCGACGCCGAAGAAGGCACGGAAGAACTCCGCGAGGCAGCCCTTCAGGTGCCCCATGTGGATGCCATCCTCGATCGCCAGTCCCTCGATCTGGTGGAACATCGGGGAGTGCGTCGCATCGTAGTCGCTGCGGTAGGTGCGGCCCGGCGCGATGATGCGGATCGGTGGCTCGCCGCCTTCCATCGTGTGCACCTGCACCGTGGAGGTGTGGGTGCGCAGCAGCAGGCGGCTGCCATCCTCCTTCTCGGGAAAGTAGAAGGTGTCGTGCTCCTGGCGGGCGGGATGCTCGGGCGGAATGTTGAGCGCCGTGAAGTTGCGGAAGTCGTTCTCGATTTCCGGTCCTTCGGCGAGCGCGAAGCCCATCTCCCCGAAGATCGCGACGCATTCGTCGATCGTCTGCGTGATCGGATGGATGCGGCCCGATGCCTCGGGGCGCACCGGCAGGGTGACGTCGATCCTTTCCGTCGCCAGACGGCGATCGAGCTCCGCCTCCTCCAGCGCCGCCTTGCGCTGCTCGATCGCCTCGGCGACCGACTCCTTGACGACATTGAGTTCCTTGCCGGCCTCGCGCCGCTCGTCCGGCGGCATCTGGCCGAGCCCCTTCATCAGGGCGGTGATGCGACCCTTGCGGCCGAGCGCGTCGAGGCGGATCTGTTCGAGCGCATCGAGGCCCGACGCCGCGTCGACTGCGGCGATCAGTTCGTCACGAAGGGAACGGAGTTCCTGCATCGTCCACGCTCGCGGCCACCCGGCGGGCGCCGCCTGGCGGCACCCGGGGGCTCAGCCGCGGTCAGGGATGACCGCCGTCAGGCGGCCTTGGCCAGCGCGGCCTGGGCCTGCTCGACGACCGACTTGAAAGCCTGCGGCTCGCGCACAGCGAGGTCGGCGAGGACCTTGCGGTCGAGCTCGATGCCGGCTTCCTTGAGGCCGCAGATGAACTGGGAGTAGGTCAGGCCGTGCTCCCGCGCGCCGGCATTGATCCGCTGGATCCACAGCGCACGGAAGGTGCGCTTCTTGTTGCGGCGGTCGCGATAGGCGTACTGCAGGCCCTTCTCGACCCGCTCGATGGCGATGCGGAAGCAGCTGTTGTGGCGGCCACGGAAACCCTTGGCGAGCTTCAGGACCTTGTTGCGCCGCGCCCGGCTGGCCGGGTTGTTGGTGGAACGAGACATCGACCCCTCCTCAGGCGTAAGGCATGAACTTCTTCACGATCTTGGCGTCCTGGGGCGCCATGATCGTGGTGCCGCGCTCCTGCCGCTTGCGCTTCTGGGTGCGCTTGCGCAGGTTGTGGCGCTTGCCGGCGGCGCTCATCACCACCTTGCCCGTGGCGGTCAGCTTGAAGCGGCGCTTCACGCTGCTCTTGGTCTTCATCTTGGGCATTTCTGCTTCCTTGTGATTCGAGTATCCGGGATGTCCCCGGCGGGGGAGAACGGGCATGCCCTGAAAGCCACGTCTCCACCCTGCGCGGAAAGCGCGGGTTATAACGGCGCGATCCCGGGAATGCAAGCGAACCGGCGGCACGCCGGCGAATGCCGCCGGCGTCCGATCCGGTTCGTCCTGGCTGTAAAGGGCGACCGGGCCGCCCCGGTCAGCGCGGGGCCATCACCATGATCATCTGGCGCCCTTCCATCTTGGGAAACTGCTCGACCTTGGCCAGCTCGTCCATCTCCTCGCGGACCCTTTCGAGAACCTTCATGCCCAGATCGGTGTGCGCCATCTCGCGACCCCGGAAGCGCAGCGTCACCTTCACCTTGTCCCCCTCGGTGAGGAAGCGGCGGACGTTGCGCATCTTAACGTCGTAATCGTGCTGGTCGATATTCGGACGAAGCTTGATCTCCTTGATGTCGATCGTCTTCTGCTTCTTCCGCGCGTCGTGCTTCTTCTTCTGTTCTTCGTACTTGAACTTGCCGTAGTCGAGAATCTTGCAGACCGGCGGCTCGGCATTCGGCGAGACCTCGACCAGGTCAAGCCCTGCTTCCCCGGCGCGGGCCAAGGCGTCCTGCAGGGACACCACCCCGACCATCTCTCCCTCTGCGTCGACGAGTCTCACCTGGCGTACATCGATGTCCTCGTTGATGCGCGGGCCGCTCTTGGTCGGCGGCGTCGGTGCGAAGTTTCTGGCGATGAGCGTATCTCCTCTTCCGTTTACACTGGTGGGTTCGGCTATGAAAAACGGATCGCCGGCCCAATTCGACAAACTATCTTGTGACGAGCGGACCGGCGATCTCGTCCTGAAGGATATCCACAGCCTTGTCGAGGGCAAGCACTTCCTGATCCTTGCCGCCGAGCCGCCGCAGCGACACCGTGCGCTTCTCCGCTTCCTGCCGGCCAACCACAAGGATAAGCGGGACCTTTGCGTGGCTGTGACCGCGCACCTTATAGTTGATTTTTTCGTTGCGCAGGTCGGTTTCGGCGAGCATGCCGGCCGCGAGCAGCCGCTCGTGCACCTCGCGCGCATAGTCATCGGCGTCCGACGTGATCGTGGCCACCACCGCCTGCAGCGGCGCAAGCCACAGCGGCAGCCGCCCGGCGTAGTGCTCGATCAGGATGCCCGCGAAGCGCTCGAGCGAGCCGAATAGCGCGCGGTGCAGCATCACCGGACGGTGCTTCTCCCCGTCCTCGCCGATATAGCTCGCGTCGAGCCGCTCCGGCAGGTTGAGGTCGACCTGCAGCGTACCGCACTGCCAGTCGCGGCCGATCGCGTCGCGCAGCACGAACTCCAGCTTCGGCCCGTAGAAGGCCCCCTCGCCAGGATTGTGCGTATAGGGCAGCCCGGTCGATTCCAGGGCCCCCCTCAGCGCGGATTCGAGCGTGTCCCAGACCTCGTCCGAACCGATGCGGTTCGGCGGCCGGTCGGAGAACTTGATGCGCACGTCGTCGAAGCCGAAGTCCTTGTAGATATCCATGATCAGGGCGATCACGGACCGGCATTCGGCCTCCATCTGCTCCGCGGTGCAGAAGATATGCGCGTCGTCCTGGGTGAACTCGCGCACCCGCATCAGGCCGTGTAGGGCCCCGGAGGGCTCGTAACGATTGACGCGCCCGAACTCCGCGATACGCTTCGGCAGGTCCCGGTAGCTGGTGACGCCCTGCTTGAACACCTGGACGCCACCGGGACAGTTCATCGGCTTGAGCGCGAAGACGCGCTCGTCCTCCGTCTTCGTCGTGTACATATGCTCGCGGAAGGACTGCCAGTGGCCCGACGCCTCCCACAGGGCCCGGTCCATCACCGTCGGCGTGCTGATCTCTACATAGCCCGCGCGGCGCTGCCGCTCGCGCATGTAGTTCACCAGCGTCTGGAACAGCGTCCAGCCCTTCGGGTGCCAGAACACGGCTCCGGGCGCCTCCTCCTGGAAGTGGAACAGGTCCAACTCGCGGCCGAGCCGCCGGTGGTCGCGGCGCTCCGCCTCCTCCAGCATCTGGAGATAGGCCTTGAGTTCCTTCTCGTCGCGCCAGGCGGTGCCGTAGATCCGCTGCAGCATGGCGTTGCGATGATCGCCGCGCCAGTAGGCACCGGCGAGCTTCATCAGCTTGAACGCCTTGCCGACATGGCCGGTGGAAGGCATGTGCGGGCCGCGGCAGAGGTCGAGCCAGTCGCCCTGGCGGTAGATTGAGATATCCTCGTCCCGCGGCAGGTCCTGGATCAGCTCGGCCTTGTACTTCTCGCCCTTGTCGGTGAAGAAGCGGATGGCCTCCTCACGCCCCCATACCTCGCGCTCGAACGGGGCGTCGCGGCCGACGATCTCGTGCATGGTCGATTCGATCGTCTCGAGATCGGCCGGCGTGAACGGCTCGTCGCGCGCGAAGTCGTAGTAGAAGCCATTGTCGATCGCCGGACCGATGGTCACCTGCGTGCCAGGGAACAGCGTCTGCACCGCCTCGGCCATGACATGCGCGGCGTCGTGGCGGATCAGTCCGAGCGCCTCGTCGTCCTTGCGCGTGACGATGGCGACCCGCGCATCGCCGTCGATGAGGGTCGACAGGTCGCGCAGGGCGCCATCGACCTTCATCGCGATGGCCGCCTTGGCGAGACCGGGCCCGATGTCGGCGGCGATTTCCGCGCCGGTCACCGGTTCGCCATAGGTCCGCACGCTGCCGTCGGGCAGCGTGATGGCGATTTCGGCGATGGCGCGTTCCGTCGTGCTCATGGCGGTCTTTCTGTGCTGTGCCGCGGCCGGAGGCCGCGAACCGTGAATGTTCGGGGGACTCCAGTCAGATAGGGCGGAAAGGGTCAACTATAAAGGTAAATGCGCCATTACCTCTCCCGTCGGGAGGTCAGCCAGACTGTCCCGCCGCAATACCGTCACGTGCCCCCCCCGGGGGGCGCAGAGTGCCGGATCGGAGTCGGATGAGAAGAGTACGACGGTCCTGCAACCCGTCGCCGCGATCAGGTGGACCGGCCCGGTATCGTTGCCGACGGCGAATGATGCGCGGTAGCCGAGGCTGGCCACGTCCGGCAGTGCCGTCTGCCCCGCGAGACTGCGGACCGCCGGCGCTTCGGCCGCGATTTCGGCATGCAGGTCCGCTTCGTCCCGCCCGCCGAGAAGCAGGGGTGTCACGCCGGCCTGCGCGATCCCGGTAGCGACGGCCGCATAACGTTCGGCCGGCCACCGCTTCCCGCCGCGGTGCGCCGAACCGCCGGGAATGAGCAGCACCACCGGCCCTTCCAGCCTGAACCTCCCGAGATCCGTCTCCAGCCAGGCGATGCCGGGGTCGGGAATGGCGGGGATGCCCGCCATCGCCAGCTGCTCGGCCTGACGGTCCAGGGTATGCATCGCGTCGCGGTCCGGATTGGCATGGGGATGGGAACAACCCCGGGCGATACCGGACCATTCCGGTCGCGGGCCGGGGCGGAACAAAGCGAAGTAGGCCGAAGACCGGTCCGACGTCTGCAGATCGTAGACCCGCGCGAATCCCGCCTCGCGCAGGCGGCGCCGCAAGGCCAGCCAGCCGCCGGGCTTCCTCCAGGTCGGGCGCTCGTCGACCCAGACCTCGTCGAACCACGGCGAACGTCGGGCGAGATCGGCGAACGGGGCCGTTGTCAGCAGCGTGATGCGGTCGCCCGCATGGTGCAGCCGTATCGCCTCGAAGGCGCGGAACGCCTGGACGAAGTCGCCGAGGGCGCCGAGCTTTATGACGAGGACGCGACGGGCCATCAGTTCGCGTCAGGCGGTTTCCGCATGACGGGCCAGCACTTCGTCGTACACCGACAGGGTGCGGGCGCACATCTGCTCACGAGAGAACTTCGCCCGTACGTGGGCGATCGCTCGCCGCGCCAGCTGTTCGCGTCCGTCGGAGTCCAGCTGCAAGACCCGGTCGAGCGCGTTGGCAAGAGCCGCCGGGTCGGCGGGCGGGGTCAGCCAGCCGGTCTCGCCGGCGATCACGACCTCGCGCGCTCCGCCATGGTCCGTCGCGATGACGGGACGCCCCATCGCTTGCGCCTCGGCCACGACGCGGCCGAACGCCTCGGGATCTGTCGACGCGGATATGACAACGTCGGCGAGCATCATCGCCGCCGGAATGTCCCGGCAATCGTCGATGATATGGACGATGTCCTCAAGTCCGCGACCCCGGATCATGTCCTCGAGTTCGCCGCGGTAGCGGACCCGGCCCTGGTCCGGCCCGATCAGCAGGCAGCGCACGTCGCGCCGGCCCAGCTTCTCGATCGCCTCGATGACCACCGTCTGCCCCTTCCAGCGGGTCAGCCGGCCGGGAAGCATGATCACCGGCATGTCGTCCGGGATGCGCCAGGCGGTGGCAAGCTGGATGATCCGTTCCGCCGAGACGGCGTCGGGATCGAACAGATCCAGATCGACCCCTCGGTGGATCACCCGCACGCGTTCACGTGGCACGCCATAGAACTCCATCACATGCAGGCCGATGAACTCGGAAATGGCGATGACCAGTTCGCCCCTGATCATGACGGCGTTGTATGCGCGCTTGAGCGCGGATTTTCCGGAGTAGGTGCCGTGAAAGGTGGTGAGGAACGGCCGGCCCGTCTGCCGCGCGGCATAGCAGGCGCTCCATGCCGGTGCGCGCGAGCGCGCGTGCACCAGATGGACATCTTCCGAGCGGACCAACTCCGCCAGCCGTGCGACGTTGCGGTAGACTGTCCACGGTTGCTTCGAATGCACCGGCAGCGTCACGTGCTCCGCGCCGCAGCGTTCCAGTTCGCGCACCAGCCCGCCGCCGGCTGAGGCGACAAGCGCCCGCCCGCCCGCCTCGACGATGGCGCGCGCGATGTCGACCGTGCCGCGTTCGACCCCTCCCGTCTCGAGGCGCGGCAGCACCTGCAGGATCGTCGGGCCGGTCGCGGCAGGCGGCATGGCACCGCCCGCGTCTGCGATGGTAGGGTCTCCGGAAGGTATCATTCGATGTTGAATAGCGGCCGTCCGCCGCGCAGGGGCTGGAATGCCGGAGATACTATCACGCGACTGCGGAGCGACAATCGCCTACGACCGGCTGGAGGGGCGCGTGCCGGGCGTGGTTTTCCTTCCGGGCTTCCGGTCCGACCGAAGCGGTACCAAGGCACTTGCGCTGGAGCAGTTCTGCCGCGAGCGTGGCCGGGCCTATGTGCGGTTCGATTATCAGGGGCACGGGGACTCCTCCGGCACGTTCGAAGACGGCACGATCGGCCTTTGGGCCGGCGATGCGCTCGCCGTTCTCGACCGGCTCACCGAAGGACCCCAGGTGCTGGTCGGCTCGTCGATGGGCGGGTGGATCATGCTGCTCTGCGCCCGCGCACGGTCCGAACGGATCGCCGGCCTGCTGGGGATCGCGCCTGCGCCCGACTTCACCGAGGACAGCCTGTGGGACCGGCTCGACGAAGAGCAACGCGAACGGATCCTGCGCGACGGCCGGGTCGAGGAACCCACCCCCTACAGCGACCAGCCGCACGTCTATACCCGCGGGCTGATCGAGGACGGCCGCCGGAACCTGGTGATGAGGGAGGCCCTGCCGGTATCCTGTCCGGTGCGCATCCTGCAGGGAATGCGGGACGACGCCGTTCCATGGAAGCGGGCGCTGCAAATTCTCGATCACGTCCAGTCGGACGATGTCGAGGTGACGCTGATCAAGTCCGGCGACCATCGGCTTTCGGAACCCGCCGACATCGACAGGCTGTGTCGCAGCCTGGACTCGCTGCTCGCGTCCCTCTCATAGGCTCATCCGCCCTCGGCGAGGATGGCGGCGAGGCCCTCCCTGTAGGTCGGGTACCGCAGCCGGACACCAAGTTCGGCAGCGATGCGCCCGTTGCGGACGCGACGGCTGTCCGACCAGAAGCTCCGCGCCATCGGCGACATCTCGGCCCAGGCCTGTTCGAACGGCACGGCCGGAGGCGGCGCCACGCCGAGCAGGCGGCAGGCCTCCAGCACGACATCCGCGCTGGGCGCCGGTTCGTCGTCGCAGAGATTGTAGACGGCGCCCGGCTTCGGTCGTTTCATCGACCGTTCGAGGACCGTCGCGATGTCCTCGACGTGAATGCGCGAGAACAGATGGCCGCCCTTGTCGACACGGCGTGCGGTGCCGGCCCTGACCTGGTCGAGAACGGATCGTCCCGGGCCATAGATTCCCGCCAGGCGGAATATATGGACGGGCACCGCGTCGCCGACCTGCGAAAGCCAGGCGCGCTCGGCGGCGATACGGCGGCGCCCCCGTGGCGAGGTGGCGCGCAGCTCCGACTGCTCGTCGACCCACCCGCCATCGCGGTTGCCGTATACGCCCGTCGTCGACAGGTAGCCCACCCAGCGCAAGGCAGACAGCGCCCGCAGGTCCGCGAGGTGGTTCAGGAGCACGGGGTCGCCCTGCGCGCCGGGCGCAATGCTGATCAGCAGGTGAGTCGTCCCCGCCAGGGCCGTTCCGGCGTCAGCGAGCGGTGCTTCCTCCGAAAAGGCGTGCATCTCGAATCCTTCCGCCGCGAGCCCGGCACGCTTCGCCGGATCGCGCGACGTTCCGGCGATACGCCAGCCGTGGCCCAGCAGCCTTCGCGACAATACCGCTGCGGAGTAGCCGAGCCCGAAGCAGAACAGCTTCGGCTTCTCCGTCACGGCCGGACGCACTCCCACACCTGAATCCTGTCCATATTGCGCGGCTCGCGTGGCTCGGCATCCAGACCGGGTCGATAGACGGCCTCGCGGAAGCCCGCCTCCGCAAGCATGTGCGCGACCTCGTCGGGTGGTGTCCAGCGCAGGGTGAGCGTCTCCCGTTCCTCGCGCAGCGGCGCGCCGCCTGGACCGACCTCGACGAACCGCCATGTCTCCGTATGGGTGCGACCATCGGGACGCAGCGTTCGCGGCCCAGCATAGACGCGCACGAATCGGCCGGTGGCGGGGTTGCGCACGCCGGGGAGCTCGACCTCGCGTTCCGGCCCTCCCGCCGCAGGGCGCGCATCGCTGAGATCGAAGGCGAAGCGCCCGCCCGGCCGCAGGTGCCGGTACACGTTCCTGAGCATCCGCGCGCACAGATCGTCGTCGGACAGCAGCTGGTACGCACGGTGGGGGGCAAGCGCCAGCGCGAAGCCGCCCGCACGGCGCCATTCGGGCAGGTCGAAGAGGGCGATGTCCGCCTCATGGAGATGCAAACGTTCGCGAAGGGCCAGACGAAGATTGGCGATCTTCCGGCGCGCCGCGGCCAGCATGGCGGGGGAGTTGTCGACACCGACCACGGTCAGCCCGCGCCGCGCCAGTTCGATCGCCACGCGGCCGGTGCCGGTCGCAAGGTCGAGAACGGGCCCGCCGCATATATCGGCCATGGCGTGCCACAGCGGCATGTCGTCGGCGAACAGCACCGCATCCGCGGCCAGGCGGGCGTCGTAAGTCTCGACGTTGAGACCGGGCCGGCCGTAGAAGGCGGACTCTTTCGGCACCGAGCGAAGGACCACTCAGAAATCCAGATCGGCGTAGTGCGCCGGAGGCGGGGCGCCAGCGATGTAGTCTCGCAGGATCGCCCTCATGCTCGGCCGGGACTTGACCCGAGCGTACCATTCCTTCGCCGCAGGGTGGTCCTCCCATGGCACGTCGCCAAGATAGTCGACCGCCGAGAGGTGGGCGGCGGCGGCGATGTCGGCGAGGGAGAAGCTGTCTCCGGCGAGATACCGCCGCCGTTCGCTGAGCCAGCCGATATACGAGAGGTGGCCATGCAGGTTCTGGGCGCCGGCGCGGATTGCCGCGCTGTCGGGATTCCCCATTCCCAGGAACCGCTTCATCATCTTCTCGCCGACCAGATTGGCGGTGACCTCGCGGTCGAACTTGCCGTCGAACCAGGCGGCGAGCCGCCGTATCTCGGCCCGCTCGGGCGGATCGCCCGGAATCAGGGGCGGATTTGGAAACATCTCGTCCAGATACTCGCAAATCGCGGTGCTGTCGCTGATCACCGTGCCGGACTCGTCGACCAGCACTGGCACCTCACCGGCCGGGTTCAGGGCGAGGAACTCCTCGCGCCGCTCCCAGACGTTCTCGGCCTTGAGGCGGAACTCCAGCTTCTTTTCCGCGAGGACGATCCTGACCTTCCGCGAAAAAGGCGAGAGCCACAGGTGATAGAGGATACGCATCGGTCAGCCGACATACACCAAGCGGCCCGGACGGAAAAGACGCCCGAGTGCGGCGAGGCGCGGCGGAGACCGTCAGTCGTCGCCGGCGGCTACCGCTTCTTCCTCCGGCGTCAGCGGCGCCTCGATGTTGGCCAGCATCTCCATCGGCACCACCTGCCAGATGTGGCGCCGCTCCCGCTGCCAGTCGTTCAGCAGCCTCTGGGCGAATTGCGACTGCGTCTGGCGCGCATGCTCCGAGACCAGTCGCCGCACGACGGCGTCCCAGTGGGGCGTCATCACGCGCTGGAAGATCACGTCGTCGGTGTTGATGCGAGGCGGCAGCAGTTCCCTGGGGTCATAGACGAAGGCCATGCCGCCGGTCATGCCGGCCGCGAAGTTGTCGCCGATCGGGCCGAGGATGACGGCGACGCCGCCCGTCATGTACTCGCAGCCGTTGGCCCCGCAGCCCTCCACCACCGCCGACGCACCGGAATTACGAACGCAGAAGCGGTCGCCGGCCTGGCCAGCAGCGAATAGGCTGCCCGCCGTCGCGCCGTAAAGCGCGACATTGCCGATGATGACGTTCTCGGTCGTCTCCAGCGCACTGGACGGCGCCGGCCTCACCACGATGACACCACCCGACAAACCCTTGCCGACGTAGTCGTTGGCGTCGCCCAGGACTTCCAGCTTGAGACCCTGCACCGCCCAGGCCCCCAGCGACTGACCGGCCGAGCCCTGCAGCCGCACCGTCACATGGCCCGGCTGCAGCCCGTTGAGGCCGAAGCGCCGGACGATGTGCGACGACAGCCGCGCGCCGATCGCCCGCTGCGTGTTCCGGATGTTGTAGTGCAGCTGCATCTTCTCGCCCTCGCGGAACACCGGCTGGGCGTCCTTCAGCATCTGCGCATCCAGCGTGTCGGGCACCTCGTTACGGCCCTCGACGATGCTGCGCGCCGGCTTCTCTCCCGGGTCGGCCTTGACCAGGATCGGGTTGAGGTCGAGGTCGTCGAGGTGGGCCGCGCCCCGGCTGACCTGCGCCAGCAGTTCGGTCCGCCCGATCGCCTCGTCGACGCTGCGCATACCGAGCTCGGCCAGGGTCTCGCGCACCTCACGAGCCACGAACGAGAAGAGGTTCACCACCTTCTCCGGCGTGCCATCGAACTTGGCCCGCAGCGCCTCGTCCTGGGTGCAGATGCCGACCGGGCAGGTATTGGAGTGGCACTGCCGTACCATGATGCAGCCCATGGCGACCAGCGAGGCGGTGCCGATGCCGAACTCGTCGGCACCGAGCAGCGCGGCGATCACCACGTCACGACCGGTCTTGATGCCGCCGTCGACGCGCAAGGTGACGCGGTGGCGCAACCGGTTCAGGGTCAGCACCTGATGCACCTCCGACAGGCCCATCTCCCAGGGCAGGCCCGCATATTTGATGCTGCTCTGAGGGCTCGCGCCGGTGCCGCCGCTGTGACCCGAAATCAGGATCGTGTCCGCCTTCGCCTTGGCGACGCCGGCGGCGATGGTGCCGATGCCGCTGCGTGCGACCAGCTTCACGCAGACCCGGGCCTCCGGGTTGATCTGCTTCAGGTCATAGATGAGCTGCGCCAGATCCTCGATCGAGTAGATGTCATGGTGCGGCGGCGGCGAGATCAGCGTCACGCCAGCCGTGGAGTGCCGCAGCCGGGCGATCACCGCCGAGACCTTGAACCCGGGCAGCTGCCCGCCCTCGCCGGGCTTCGCGCCCTGCGCCATCTTGATCTCGATCTCGCGACAATTGTTCAGATATTCCGCCGTCACGCCGAACCGCCCCGAGGCGATCTGCTTGATCGCGGAATTGGCATTGTCGCCGTTGTCGCGCGGCCTGGCGCGCAGCGGATCCTCGCCGCCCTCGCCCGAATCGGACTTCGCGCCGATCCGGTTCATCGCGATGGCCAGCGTTTCATGCGCCTCCGGACTCAATGCGCCGAAAGAGATTCCGGGCGAAACGAGCCGCTTGCGGATCTCGGTGATCGATTCGACCTCTTCGATCTCTACCGGCCGTGCGACCTGCTTGAAGCCGAGCAGGTCCCGTAGATTGATCGGGGGCTGGGCGGCGACCATGTCGCTGTAGCGCTTGAACGTGGCATAGGAATCGGTCGCCACCGCGGTCTGCAGCGTATGGATGGAGCGACCCTCGAAACCGTGCCGTTCGCCGGTTCGGCGATACCGGTAGAAACCGCCGACCGGCAGCGCGATCACGTCCTCGCGGAACGCGCGCGCGTGGATATCCTCGACCTTGCGGGCGATACCGGCGAGCCCGATGCCGGAAATCCGCGACGTCACGCCGGGAAAGAACTCGGCGACCAGCGAGCGCGAAAGGCCGATGGCTTCGAAGGCATAGCCGCCGCGATACGAGCTGAGCACCGAGATGCCCATCTTGGACATCACCTTTAGCAGGCCCTTGTCGAGCGCCTGCTTGTAGCGCTGTACGCATTCGTCGAGGGTACGGTCGCCGAACAGGCCCCGCCGCTGGCGGTCGGCGATCGTCTCCTGCGCCAGATAGGCATTCACCGTGGTGGCGCCAACGCCGATCAGCACCGCGACGTACTGCACGTCCATGCACTCCGCCGCGCGCACGTTAAGCGACGTGAAGGTTCGCAGCGACTGCCGCACCAGATGGGTGTGCACACCACCCGTCGCGAGGATCATCGGGAGCGCCGTTCGCTCCCGACCCATGGCCCGGTCCGACAGGATGACGTGGATGCAGCCGCGCCGTACGGCCTCCTCGGACTCCGCACGCACCCGGTCGAGCGCCTCGCGCATGCCCTTCTCGCCGCTGCCGGACGGGAAGGTGCAGTCGATCTCCGCCACCGTATCGCCCATGTAGGTGCGCATCGCCTCGAACTCCGCGTTGGTAAGCGCCGGGCTTTCGAGCAGCAGGATGTCGCACTGGTTCGGCGCTTCCTCGAGGATGTTGCCGAGGTTGCCGAGACGGGTCTTCAGCGTCATGACCCGCTTCTCGCGAAGCGAGTCGATCGGCGGGTTGGTGACCTGGCTGAACTTCTGGCGGAAGAAATTGTGCAGACCGCGATACTGGTCCGACAGCACGGCGACCGGGGTGTCGTCGCCCATCGACCCGATCGCCTCGTTCGCCGTCTCCACCATCGGGTGGAGGATCAACTCGAGTTCCTCCAGCGTGAAGCCCATCGCCACCTGCCGGCGGCGCAGTTCGTCGCCGGTATAGGCGATATGCTCGGTCGTGCCGTCGCTGATCAGGCTGTCGATCGCGGTGGTGCGGCCGACCCACTCGCCATAAGGCTTGCGCGCCGCCAGCGAGTCCTTCAGTTCCCGGTCGCGGAAGAACTCCCCGCTGTCCAGGTCGACGGCGATCATCTGGCCCGGGCCCACCCGCCATTTCCCGACGATCTCGGAATCCGGGATGCGGACCATGCCCGCCTCGGAACCGGCGATCAGCATCTCGCCGCTGGTGATGCAGTAACGCAGCGGCCGCAGGCCGTTGCGGTCCATGCCGCCGATGATCCAGCGGCCGTCGGTGGCGCAGATCGCCGCCGGCCCGTCCCACGGCTCCATCACGGTATTGCAGTACATGAAGAAGTCGCGATGCGGCTCCGGCATGATCTCCGGGTTGCCGAGCGATTCCGGGATGAGCAGGCACTTCACCGTCGGCGCGTCCCGTCCGGCCCGCACCAGCAGCTCGAACACGGCATCCAGCGCGGCGGAATCGGAGCTGCCCGACTGGATCACCGGCTTGAGGTCGTTCATGTAGGCGTCGAGAAGCGGCGAGGCGAGCCGCGTCTCGTGGCTCTTCATCCAGTTGGCGTTGCCGGTCAGCGTATTGATCTCGCCGTTGTGGGCGAGCATGCGGAACGGCTGCGCCAGTTCCCATGTCGGGAAGGTATTGGTCGAGTAGCGCTGGTGGTAGATCGCGAAGCGCGAGGTGAACCGCTCGTCCAGCAGGTCGGGATAGAACTCGGGCAGGTGTTCGGCGAGGAACATGCCCTTGTAGATCAGCGACCGGCAGCTCAGCGAGCAGA
>JBBDQX010000230.1:0-14914 GCA_040905765.1 Acetobacterales bacterium | reverse complement strand
ATTCCAGGGCGCGGACCACGGCGTCGGCGAGGTTGCCGACATAGACCAGGCTGCGCCGGTTGCGGATCGACGCGAAGGGCAGCGGCGGACGCCGCTCGCACAGCCGGATCAGGGCGCGGAAGTTGGCGGGCACTCCCGGGCCGTAGACCAGCGGCGGGCGCAGCGTCACCGTTTCCAGCCCGCCGCCGGCGGCGATGTCGGCCCCCGCGCGTTCCCCCGCCAGCTTGGAACGGCCGTAGGCGTCCTCCGGCGCCGGCGCATCGGCCTCCGTGAACGGCCGGCTCGCAGGGCTGCGCTCGCCGTGGACCTTGACGGTGCTGACGTAGACCAGCCGCCGCACCCCGGCGGCCGCCGCCTCGGAGGCCAGTCGCGCGGTCCCCGCCGCGTTGATCCGGGCGCATTCACGCTCGGCCTCCCGAGGGTCGGCGCCGGGCCTGTGCGCCCACGCGGCGAGATGCACCACGGCATCCACTCCGGCCAGCGCGCTTCGCCATTCGGTGGCGGGACCGATATCGGCGATGCGCACCGCCGGCACGCCGTCGGCCGTGTGTCCGGGTTTGTCGCGCCTGACGGCGGCGACCGGATCGTGCCCGGCCCGCAGCAGCGCGGGAACCACGGCCCGGCCCACGAACCCCGTCGCGCCCGTCACCAGAACCCGCATCGGCGCCTCCTCAGCGTGCGCCCGGCACCACCCCGACCACCGAGGCAACCTCGTGGCCGCGGCCCTCGGCGGCGATCCGCAGCACTGCCAGCATGCGCCGGGACTGCTTCTCGCGGCTGTACTTCGGGGCGGTGTCGCGGCTGCGCCGGCCCATGCTTTGGCAGACCTCCGGCTGGTTGGCCAGTGTGCGGGCGGCCTGCGCCAGGGCGTCGGGGTCCTCCGGCGGCACCCACAGGCCGACACGCTCGCGCTCGGCGATGCCGCTGGCTTCCCCCTTCGGCAGCACCATCAGCAGCGGCAGGCCCATCGCCATCGCCTCGAACATCTTGGATGGCACCACCTCGCGGAATGCCTCGGTGTCGCGCAGGTGGACCAGCGCCACG
Source organism: Acetobacterales bacterium (assembly GCA_040905765.1). Lineage (GTDB taxonomy): Bacteria > Pseudomonadota > Alphaproteobacteria > JBBDQX01 > JBBDQX01 > JBBDQX01. The sequence goes on along the minus strand of JBBDQX010000230.1, from coordinate 13,870 downwards.
TCGCACAGGCTCCAGACCATGGGCATGCGGTGCTTCGGCTGGGCCGGGGCGAACACCACGTTATCGAGGCCGCGCGCCTCCGCCTCGGCCAGCAGGGCGGCCCGCTCGGCGCCGGCGCCGACCAGCAGGAAGGTAACCGCCGGCGCGTCGCGCAGCTTCTCGGCTGCGTCGAGCACGTTGCGCAGGCCGTGCGCCATGCCGTGGGTCCCGACATAGCCGAGTACGAAGCGCCCCTCCAGCCCCCATTCCTTCAGCAGCGCGGTATCCCTCGGGCGCGGCTCGTATCGGGCGAGGTCGACGCCGTTGATCACCACGGCGATCTTCGCGCCGGGTATGCCGCGCGCGATCAGGTCGTCGCGGAAGGCATGCGTCAGCGCCGCGACGCAGGCCGCGCGCCGGTAGAGAAACAACTCCAGCCGCTCGAACGTGCGCAGCACCAGGCCCGCCTCGTAGGCGCCGACGGCGATGATCGACTTCGGCCACAGGTCGCCGAGCTCGAACACGAACGGCCGCCGTCGCACGAGGCCGATCGCCCAGCCGGCGACGGCGGCGAAGAACTGCGGCGAGGTGGCGGCGACCACGTCCGGACGCTTCTCGCGCAGCGCGGCGAGGAAGCCGGTCACCATGAAGCTGAGGAAGTCGAGCGTGCGCCGCAGCGTCCCGGCGTTCGGCGCCATATAGGTCTTCACCCGCACCACCCGGATGCCGGACAGCGTCTCGACGTGCCGCCAGCGGTTGGCGTAGCCGGCAAACAGCCGCCCCTCGGGGAAGTTCGGCGCGCAGGTGATGACCGTCACCTCGTGACCCCAGCGCGCCCAGTAGACCGCGCGCTCGAAGACGCGGGTGGCGGCGGCATTGGTCTCCGGCGGGAAGTTGTCGGAGAGGAACAGGATCTTCACAGAGCGGGCCCGTCGTCAGATCCGGCTGCGGCATGGCCGCTGCCCAGCCACAGCAGCAGGGCGCCCACAGCCGCGAATCCGCCGGCGAGCGCCACCCAGCCGATCCAATCCGGCCCGAGGGTGGCCATCATCGCCAGGCCCACCAGCACGAGGTTGCACAGGATCACGCCCCTGACGACGCCGGCATGGCTGGTTCCCCGGCGCACTGCCCGCTGGAAGAAATGTTCGCGATGCGCGTGCCAGACACGCTCGCCGCGCGCCAGACGGCGCAGTAGCGTCAGGGTGGCGTCCGCGAGGAAGTAGAGCGGCAGCAGCAGCGCGGCGATCCACGCCCCCTGAGTGGCGGCGGCCAGGAGCAGCCATCCCACCATGTAGCCGATCGGTATGCTGCCGACGTCGCCGAGGAAGATCCTCGCCGACTGCCAGTTCCAGCGCAGGAAGCCGAGGGCCGCGGCGGCGAGGATGATGCCGAGCAGGCCGACGTCCGGCGTCACGCCGCCAAACTGCGCCAGCAGCGCCAGTCCGACGCCGATCACCACCGTCTCGGAACTGGCGAGCCCGTCGATGCCGTCCATGAAGTTGTAGAGGTTGACGAACCAGACCCACAGGACGGCGGCCGCGGCGAGATCGAGGCCAGGCGGGAGCAACCCCTGGAACAGCATCGGTTCGCCGGGCATCGCCCACAGCCCCAGAGCGACAGCCAGCGCCTGCGCCAGGAGCCTGGGCGCCGGCTTCAGGCTGTGCAGGTCGTCCACCCAGGAAACCACGCTGAGGACCGCGATCCCGGTCATCACGGCGAACAGGCCGGGTGTCGGCCGGATCAGCTCGGGCGCGACGAGCAGCGCCAGGGCCCAGCCGGCCAGGGTCACCGCAACGACAGCGATTCCGCCGCCGCGCGGCACCGGCCGGACATGGCTGCTCCGGGCGTTCGGTCTATCGAGAATGCGGTTGAGCCGCAGGAACCGGATCAGCAGCCGCGTCGCGACGTAACTGCCGGCCAGGGCCGCGAGCGGCAGCACCGCGAGGAACATGGGAGACATCGCGGCGAAGTTTACGCGCTGCCGAGTCGGGCGGAAAGCCGCAAAGCGGCTCAGCCGTCCCGCTCGCCGGCGTTCAGCGCGGCATACAGTGCGGCGCCCAGCCAGAGGGCCGCCAGCCACCAGCTCTGCCAGAGCCCATAGCCCGCAGCGGCGATCAGGAAGGCCGCCGCGGCCTGGGCCAGGCCGGCCCCCCGCACGAACGGGCTGGTGGCCGCCGCCGCCACGACTCGCACCGCCCGTGTCGCGAACAGCGCGGCCAGCAGCGCGCCGACCGCGCCCAGTTCGAGCCAGAGCTGCAGCGCTGCGTTGTGCGGATGCAGCGGCAGCAGCTCGCCGCGCGTGTGGATGACCCGTCCGTCCGGCAGCGGCTTCTCGGTCACGAGCTCCACCTCGCCCCCCGGTACCGACCGCGCGCTGTCCATGCCCCAGCCGACCAATGGCCGGTCGGCCACCCGGTCCGCTGCGAACTTCCAGACGAACAGGCGATGATAGGCCGAGTCCGACATCACTGGCAGTCGTTCGGCGAGACGATCGGGTCTCGGCAGCAACTCGACCGCCAGCGGCATCAGCAAAAGCGCCCCGATCATCCCTGCGGAGAGCAGCGGCGCGGCGATGCGCGGCAGTGGCGCGGCGAGGAACAGGACCACGACGCCGGCAATCGTCGCCACGCCGGCGATGGCGCTGTCGCTCGGCAGCGTTACCGCGGCCGTCACGGCGATGGCGGCGGCGGCGCCCGGCCATCCGTAGCACCGCCACCCGGCGACGGCGGCCGGCCAGCCCAGCACGGCCACCACGGTCGCGCCGTTGTTGAGGACGAAGCGGTAGTCGATCGGATAGAGCGGCTCCGGCATCCGGCCCAGCAGCCTGTCTATGGCGCCGCGCAGCGCGAAATGCAGGCCGGCGTTGGTCATGAACTCGATGGCGAACAGCACGGCTGAGACGGCGATGCCGACCAGCAGCGCGGTGCCGATCCGCCGTCGCTCGACCCCGCCGAGCGCGCGGGCGAGCGCGATGCCGAGCGCGCCCGTCCCGCAGGTGGCGGCGATGGTCAGGGAGACGCGGATGCTGCGGGCCGGGTCCACGGACCACAGCGTCGAGGCCAGCGCCCAGCCGAGCAGCGCGGCAAGCGGCCACAACACGCGGGCGGAAGGGACCGGAATCGCGCCGCCGCGCCGGAACCTGGCCGCGGCTTCCCAGGCCACCGCGAGGAAAAGTAGCGGCACCATCGCCTTGGCCGACGGGAACGCGAGCGGAGGCGCCAGCAACGCCGCGACGGCGAACCCCCAGCCGGTCATCCCGCCGCGCTCACGGGCGGTCGGAGAGCCGGTCACGGACTATCGCGGCGATACGCTCCGAGGCGCGGCCGTCCCAGAGCTCCGGGACCCGTCCGGCCTTGCCGCCGGTGCGGCGGATATCGGCGAAGGCGGCCCGGATCCGTTCCGGATCGCTGCCAACGAGGGTGTTGGTCCCCTGGTCGACGGTGACTGGCCGCTCGGTGTTGGCGCGCAACGTGAGGCACGGCACGCCGAGCGCGGTGGTCTCCTCCTGGATGCCGCCGGAGTCGGTCAGCACGATACGCGCGTCGCGCATCAGCCCCAGCATTTCCAGATATCCCACCGGCGGCAGGGCAACGAGGCCTGGTTCTTCCAGTCGCTGTACGAGGCCGAAGGACTCGATGCGCGCGCGCGTCCGGGGATGGACGGGAAAGACCACAGGCAGCGCGGCGGCGATGTCGGCGACGACATCGAGGAGGCCGGTCAGCGTTGCCTGGTCGTCGACGTTGGAGGGCCGGTGCAGGGTCAGCAGGGCAAACCCCTCGCCGATGCGTCCCGCAGCGTCTCTCCCGCCGCCGCGCGCGACGGTGGTGGCCGGCGCCGCCGCGCGGGCGAGATTGGCCTGCAGGCTGTCGATCATCACGTTGCCGACCAGGTGGACGCGGGCCGCATCGACCCCTTCCCGGGCGAGGTTCGCCACGCCGGATGGCTCGGAGACGAACAGCAAGTCCGAGATCTGGTCCGTCAGCACCCGATTGATCTCCTCCGGCATGGCGCGGTCGAAGGATCGCAGGCCGGATTCGACATGCGCGACGGGCACGCCGAGCTTGGTGGAGACCAGTGCGCAGGCGATCGTCGAATTGACGTCCCCCACCACCACCACCAGCGCGGGACGATCACGCTCCACCAGCGGCTCGAACCGCTCCATGATCCGCGCGGTCATCTGCGCATGGCTGGCGGACCCGACGGCCAGCGCGTCGTCAGGCGGGTCGATGCCGAGGTCGCGGAAGAACACCGCGTTCATGCCCTCGTCGTAATGCTGGCCGGTGTGGACCAGCCGGACCGGCCGCGCATCGGTGCGGCGCAGGGCGGCGATCACCGGCGCGACCTTCATCATGTTGGGCCGCGCGCCGGCAACGCAGAGGATGGGGGAGATGCTCATCGCGGCGGCATAGGACACCAGCGCGTCAGCCCGGGCAAGCCTCGAGCAAGCCGGGCTCTGGCTACCACCGCCGCTGTTGCCGCGCGAGGGGGCGCCGCCGCGGCCGCATTGCCACGCTGAGGGAGCGGGAGTGACCCGCCTCGCTTGCGGCTGCATCTTCGGGCTACTTCGACGCAGCACCTACCTGCGGCGACCGTTCCGCGAGGATGCGTTCCCAGGCGAGGGCCGAACCGATGATGCTCTCGAGATCCCTGTAGTGCGGGCGCCATGGCAGGCGCTGCTGGATTGCCGAGGCATCGGCGACAAGCACCGGCGGATCACCCGGGCGCCGGTCGCAGTGCGTCGTCGGAATATCCCGGCCGAGCACGGCGCCCAACGCGGCGATCACCTCGAGCACGGAATAGCCGCGCCCGTTGCCGCAATTGAGCACGAGGTTCTCTCCGGTGCGGCAAAGATGGGTGAACGCGGCGAGATGTGCGTTCGCCAGGTCGGTGACGTGAATGAAGTCGCGGATGCACGTGCCGTCGGCCGTTTCGTAGTCGGTACCGAACACCGACATGCCGGGTCTCTGGCCGGTTGCCACCTGGCAGGCGATCTTGACCAGATGCGTGGCGTCCGGCGTGCTTTGTCCTGTCCGGCCATCGGGATCCGCACCCGCGACATTGAAGTAGCGCAGTGCGGCGAAGCGGAGGTCATGCGCCCGGGCCAGGTCCGCCAGGATCTGCTCGGTCATCAGCTTGGACCAGCCATAGGGATTGACCGGTACCGTGGGCGAGGTCTCCCGCGCTACGCCGTCCTCCGGAATGCCGTACACCGCCGCCGTGGACGAGAAAACGAAGTGCCGCACCTCATTGCGCACGCAAAACTGGGCGAGGGTGAGGCTCGCGACCGTGTTGTTCCGGTAGTACTTGCCGGGATCCTCCACCGACTCAGGGACCACGATGGAGCCGGCGAAGTGCAGGACGCCCTCGGGGCGGTGCCGGCGGAGGATTGCATCGACTGCGGCGGCATTGCCCACGTCTTCTCGGTAAAACGCGATTCCCTCAGGCAGACATTCCCGGACGCCGGTCGACAGGTTGTCGACCACGACGACCTCGTATCCCGCATCGACGAATGCGTACACCGTGTGGCTGCCGATGTATCCGGCGCCACCGGTGATGAGGACCGTTGGCAATGGCTTTCTCCACCCAAGCTGCATCTGTTGTACTCAGGCCCTGCACGGGACTCAACGGGTCCTCCGGTTCGTCTTCCGACGCTGCGACATCGCGGTCACTGCCGTATCTGCCTCGATCTTCGGGAGGTATGCAGCGCCGCACGCCCGTCTGCCCACTCCTCCCGCTCTGGTCTCTCCGCTGCCCTCCCGCTACAGTCGCGCGCATCTCGTCGACAACCAGCCTACAGGGGAGGGAATTCGCATGGACTGCCGCATGGACGGGCGCGTGGCGCTCATTACCGGGTCGAGCATGGGCACCGGCAAGGCGATGGCGATCCGCTTCGCCGAGGCGGGGGCGTCGGTCGCCGTCTGCGCCCGCCGCGACGACGTGCTGGAGGCCGCGCGCAAGGAGGTCGAGAAGGTCGGCGGCGGCAAGGTGAAGGTCACCGGGCACATCGCCGACGTCGCCAGGGCCGAGGACATCCAGCAGCTGTTCGACGCCGTCGTCAAGGCGCACGGCCAGGTCGACATCCTGGTCAACAACGCCGGCGCCTCGAAGCGCGGCAAGTTCGAGGAGATCACCGACGAGGACTGGCGCTTCGACCTCGAGCTCAAGCTGTTCGGCGCCATCCGGCTGATGCGCCTCGCGCTGCCCGGCATGAAGGAGCGGCGCTGGGGCCGCATCGTCAACATCCTCAACATCGGCGCCAAGGCGCCGGAGGGCGGGAGCACGCCGACCTCGGTCGCCCGTGCCGCCGGCATGGCGCTGACCAAGGCGGTGTCGAAGGAGGCCGCGCCCTTCAACGTGCTGGTCAACGCCATGCTGGTCGGCAAGATCGTCACCGACCAGATCGCCCGGCGCCACAAGGCGGCGAAGACGGAGCAGAGCCTCCAGGATTATGTCGCCGCCGCCGGCAAGTCGATCCCGATCGGCCGCATGGGCACGGCGGAGGAGTTCGCCAACATGGCCTGCTTCCTGTGCTCGGAGCAGGGCTCCTACATTACCGGCTGCGCCATCAACGTCGACGGCGGCCTGTCGCCGGCGGTGTGACGCCGGGCCGTCCCGGCACCACGCCCGGCAGGATGTCGCCGACTGGCGTCGGGCCGAGGCCCAGGTCGGGCAGCCCCCGAATGTCCGGTGCGGCGACGTTGTCGCGGCGCATCAACTCGACCTGGTCGACGGTGATCGGCGGCGACGGCATGGCGGCGGCGGCACGCGCCATCGCCGTCCAGACCGAAAACGGCACCGGCACCAGCAGGCGCCGCCGACCGGTGTGGGTGAGCACGCGGCGCACCAGCACGCGGTAGGTCATGACCTCCGGCCCGCCCAGCTCGTAGGTACGGCCCGACGCTTCCGGCAGGGCCAGCGCACGCTCCGCCGCCGCGGCGACGTCGCCGACGTAGACCGGCTGCAGCCGCGTGCTGCCGCTGCCGAACAGGGGTATGACCGGCATCGATCGGGTGATCCCGTCGAGCGTCGTCAGCAGCCCGTCGTCCGGCCCGAACATCACGCTCGGCCGGAACAGCGTCGCTTCGGGCAGCGCCTCGCGCACCGCTTCCTCGCCGCGGCCGCGCGCCCGGATATAGCGTGCCTCCGACCGCGGGTCGGAGCCGATCCCCGACAGGTGCACCAGCCGCCCGACGCCCGCCTTCGCCGCCTGCCGCGCGACGGTACGCGCGCCCTCGACGTGCACCGACCGGAAGGTCGCGCCGCCGTGCTCGACGTAGAGGCTGACGGCGTTGACCGCCCCCTCCGCGCCGTCGAGCGTCGCCGCCACCTGTTCCGCGCGATGGACGTCGGCCTTTACCGCCTCGAACGGCGGGTCGGCGGGACCCTCCGGCGGGCGCCTCACCCGCTCCGGGTGGCGGGTCGCCACGCGCACGCCGCGCCCGGCGCGCAGCAGATGGCCGATGATGTGCGCGCCGAGGAAGCCCGAGCCGCCGAACACGACGATCATGACTTGCCACCGCCGCGCTTCGACAAACCGTCCGGCGCGACGCCGTCGAGCACCTTGCGATTGGCGACCTCCACGCCGGCGATTGCCTTGCGCATGGCGTGCCGCTCGAGACGGCGCGTGTAGTTCTCGACATCGGGCAGTTCGGGCATCGCGCATCCGTGGCGTTCGACCGTCTTCCAGTACGCCAAACGTATGCCTCATCGCCCTGTTCCGGCCGGAACCGAGACGTTCCAGTGCTGTTTGAGTCGGCGAGTCGGAGCGGTGCCTTCGGGAGAGAAACCATGATCGGACGGATGACGAAGGCGGCCGCAGCGATTCTGCTGGCGGCTACGCCGGCGACCGCCGCCGAGGTGGCCGGCGTGCGACTGCCGCCCGGCCTGGAGGTGGCGGAGCGGACGCTCGATTTGCGCGGATGCGGCGTGCGCGAGGCGTATTTCCTCAACATGTATGTCGCCGGCCTGTACCTGCCGGAGCCGGGGCTTTCGCAATCGGAGATTCTGTCCCGCGACACCACGAAGGCCGTCCGCCTGAACATCGTCTATGACGGCGCGCTGCCGCAGGACGTGCCCGACAGCTGGCGCGATCGCCTCGACGAGATGGTGCGGCGCGACGTGCAGGAAACCATCAGCGACATCTACAAGGGATTCGAATCGGGAGACGAGGTGACCGTGCGATATGCGCCTGCCGCGGGCACCACGATCTCGGTGAACGGCGAGCAGACGCGACAGACCGACGACTACGCGGTGCTCGAAGGCCTGCTGCGACTGTGGATCGGCGATCGGGCGGTTTCGGAGAATCTCCGGCGACTCCTGCTGATTGGCGACTGCGCCGGCTGATTCCTGGACCCTGAGACGAGAAAGCCGGCCGGGCCATCGCGTCGGCGGCCTGTGCAGGAGCATCCTTCCCGGCATGGCGCGAGGCTATGCACTCCGACTTCTTCCATGGCTTCGTCTTCCTTGCCGGCGCCCTGGTCTGGTGGTTCGGCATCTACGGCAACTGGCTCAAGCGGTTCGTCGCACCGCCGCTGCTGGTCACCGTCGCGGGCATCGTGTTCGGGTTGTGGTTTCCGCAGCCGCAGGCCCAGCTCCTGGGTCAGCTCGAGTCGCTGTCGTGGCTGGCGCTCGGCTTCGGCGTCATGGGCATCGCGCTGCGGATCAGCATGGCCACGGCCCGCAGGATGCTGGCGCCGGCCACGGTCATCGTGCTCGTGGCGATGGCCGGCATGTGGGCGACGTCGGCGGCGATCGTCGGGGGGCTCACCGGAGTGGGCATCCTCAGCGCCGTTCTTCTCGGCGCGATCGTGACGCCCACCGACCCGGTGGTGGCGTCCTCCATCACCACCGGTCCGTTCGCCAGGCGGAACATCCCGCCCCGCATCCGGCGCATGCTGTCGCTGGAGTCCGGCGCCAACGACGGCCTCGCCTTCATCATCGTGTTCCTGCCGATCCTGCTGATCCAGCACGGCGGGCAGGGCTGGGCGATCTGGGGATACCGGACGGTCCTCTGCCAGGTCGTTGCGGCGGGGGCGATGGGCGCGCTGATAGGATGGGCGGCGGAGCTCGTCTTTGCCCGCGCCGCCGCGCGGGAGCATGTGGGCGAGCGCATGGTCATGCTGTCCAGCCTGGCGCTGACCGTCGCGGTCCTGGGGCTGATGAAGCTGCTGGGCGTCGACAGCATCTGGGCGGTGTTCGTCGCCGGACTGATGTTCACGCGCAACCTGGGAGAGCGATGCCGCGAGCCGGCGAACCAGTTCCAGGAAGGCGGGCTGTACCTCGCCATGGTGCCCGCGCTGCTGCTGTTCGGGATGGCGCTGCCCTGGCAGGGCTGGGCGGAGCTGGGATGGGCGGGGCCCGGGGTAGTGGCGCTGCTGCTGCTGGTGCGCAGACTGCCGGTCATCGCCGTACTGTTTGCGCTGATGCGCCACCGCGGGGAGCCGGGCGGCGGCGACGCGCTGCGGCATCCGTTCAGTGCGGTCAGAGACCTGTGGTTCTACGGCTGGTTCGGCCCGCTCGGCCTGTCGGCGATCTACTACGCCACGACCGCGCACCGCTTGCTGCGCGACGACACTCTATGGGCGGTCGCGAGCCTGTGCATCTTCGCCTCCATCGTCGTGCACGGCCTGACCGCCGCTCCGTTCACCCGCTGGTACAGGCGGCACGCCAGCGAAGCCGACGACGGCGGCCGAGGCTGACGCCGGGCGCGTTGGCCAGCCCGGAACCTTCGCAGCACCGTTCCGTTCGTCATCGGGACTCACCAACCAAGAAGTGGAGAAGAAAATGTCCGTTCAGAATATGAAGGACCTGTTCATTCACGGCGTCCAGGATGTCTACTACGCCGAGCAGCGCATCGTGGAGTCGCTGCCGAAGATGGCCGATGCCGTCGATTCCGAGGAACTGGAGCAGGCGTTCCGTTCCCACCTCGAAGAGACCCGCGGCCATGTCGAGCGGCTCGAGAAGGTGTTCGCCAATCTCGATATGAAGCCGAAGGGCACCAAGTGCCCGGCGATCGAGGGCATCATCAAGGAGTCGAAGGAAATCATGTCCGAGGTCAAGGACAAGGAGACCCTGACCGCGGCGATACTCGCCGATGCCCAGGCGGTCGAGCACTACGAGATCGCGCGCTACGGCACGCTGTGCGAATGGGCGAAGCTGCTCGGCGAGGACGACAGCCACAAGCTGTTGCAGGAGACGCTCGAGGAGGAGAAGGACGCCGACCAGAAGCTGAACAAGATCGCCAAGAGCAGCGTCAACCGCCGCGCCGCCTGAGGCGCCGGCAGGAATTCCATCGGGGACGCCCGCGACGTGCGGGCGTCCCTTGTGCGGAGTCTACTACGGCCCGCCGCGGCTCAGAGCGGCGGGTGCGACGCGGTGGACGGTGTCCAGGCCGCGTCGTGGTCTTCCAGGAAGCTCATGTTGTCTTCCGAGTCGAGATGCTGCAGCAGGGCGGCGCGCCCGCGGCTGACACGGCTCTTGATCGTACCGAGCGCGCAGTCGCAGATTTCGGCCGCCTCCTCGTAGCTGTAGCCGGCGCCGCCGACCATCATCACCGCCTGGCGCTGGTCCGACGGCAGCTTTTGCAGGGCCTTGTTCAGATCCTCCAGCTTCATCGACCATTCCTGCGAGGCGACGGTGTGGAAGCCGGGCAGTTCGTCGACCGGCATCACCGGCTCACGGCTGCGCTTGTGGTAGTTGGTGTAGAAGGTGTTGCGCTGGATCGTGCACAGCCACGCCCGCAGGTTGGTGCCGGGCGAGTATTGATCGATGTTTGCGATCGCCTTGGTCAGCGTTTCCTGAACCAGGTCGTCGGCATCGAACGGACAGCGTGTCAGAGACCGTGCGAAAGCGCGAAGTACCGGAACGAGTGCGAGCATTTCTCGCTGTGTCGACCTTAGACATTCGCCCATGGCGGTTTTTTTCCTTTCGGCCGCGATGCTCGCGGCCCCTTGTTGCCCAGTCTGACGTCCCCCCTTGTCTGAATTGACTCCCGAAGTCGCCGTCTCTTCCACAGGCGTTAAGATTTCTTCCGCGGCGCCGTCGTCCGCGACGGACGGTTGTGGCGGTTCTCCAGGGTGGCCGACGGCGGCGATCCCGCCGCGGCGTCAGGGCAGCGCGTAGGCGATGACGGAGTCGCCGGTCCTGGTGCCCAGCGAGCCGTGTCCGCCGGCCACCACCAGCACGTACTGCCTGCCGTCGTGTTCGTAGCTCATCGGCGTCGCCTGCCCGCCGGCCGGAAGGCGGTCCTGCCAGAGCTGCTCGCCGGTGGCGATGTCGTATGCGCGGACGTAGTAGTCGAGGGTGCCGCTGTTGAACGCCACCCCGCCCGCCGTCATCAGAGGTCCGCCGAGATCCGGCACGCCCATCCGGAACGGGAGGGGGACGGGCGCCCGGTCGCGCACGGTGCCGTTCGGGCGCATCCATGCGATGTCGCCGGTACGCAGGTCGGCGCCCGCCACGTAGCCCCACGGCGGCGCCTGGCAGGGCAGGCCGAGCGGCGAAAGGAACGGCTGCATCCGGGCCGCGAACGGCGCGCCGTAATTCTCGCCGAAGCCCGGGTTGCCCTCGGAGACGTAGTTCTCCCGCTCGTTCTCGCGCGGGATCAGCGTCACCTCGAAGGCGAGATACGAGGGGGTGGCGAATACGGTCTGGCTGACCGGATCGACGGCGACGCTGCCCCAGTTGAAGACGCCGAAATTGCCGGGATAGACGATGGTGCCCTGCGTCGAGGGCGGCGTGTAGCGACCCTCGTAGCGCAGCGACCGGAAGCGGATGCGGCAGACGAGCTGATCGAACATAGACGCGCCCCACATGTCGCTGCCCGAGAGCGGCGGAGGCTGGAACGACAGGGCAGAGACCGGCTGGGTGGGTGCGGTGTAATCGCCTTCCGCCGCACCCTGCGGCGCCGGAACTTCTTCCACCGGCAGGATCGGCTCGCCGTTGCGGCGATCCAGCACGTAGACGTCGCCCTGCTTGGTCGGCTGCACCAGAGCCGGCACGGTGCCTTTCGCGGTCTCTATGTCGAGCAGGCTGGGCTGCGACGGGACGTCCATGTCCCACAGGTCATGGTGCACCGTCTGGAAGACCCAGCGCACCGCGCCGCTCTCCAGATCGAGCGCGACGATGGACGAGGAGTACTTCTCCACCGCCGGATCGCGATTGCCGCCCCATTGGTCCGGCGGCTGGTTGCCGAACGGGAGGTAGACCATGCCGAGCTCCTGATCCACGCTGGCGATCGACCAGCTGTTCGGCGAACTCGGGGTATAGGTCTGGTCGGCTCCGATCGGTTCAGTCTGCTCCGGGTTGCCCGGATCCCAGTTCCACACCAGTTCGCCGGTGTTGACGTCGTAGGCGCGGATAACGCCGGAAGGCTCTGTAATGTCGACATTATCGTTCACCGCGCCGCCAACGATGATCAGGTTCCCGGCCACCACGGGCGGCGAGGTCGAGTAATAGAAGCCTTGCTGGATGCTCGGCATGTTGTGCCAGAGGTCGACAGTGCCGTCCTCGCCGCCGAAGCCGGGGCAGATTTCGCCGGTCTCGGCGCTGAGCGCGATCAGCCGTGCATCCGCGGTCGGCAGGAACAGCCGCCTCGAGCACGGATCGGACGCGTCCGCCTCCGCTGCCGCGTGATAGGAGACGCCGCGGCAGGTGCGGTGTTGCAGCCCGGGGAGCGGCGGGATTTCCGGATCGAAGCGCCACAGCTCCTCGCCGGTGGCGGGATCGAGCGCCATCACCCAGTTGTGCGGCGTGCAGATGTAGACCATGTCGCCGATCTTCAGCGGCGTCACCTGATAGGTCGTCTCGGTCGGGTCGCCGGGCTGCACCGTGTCGCCGGTGCGGAAGTGCCAGACCCGTTCGAGTTCCCCGGCATTGGCCGGCGTGATCTGCCCCAGCGGCGCGTAGCGGGTGCCATGGCCGGTACGGCCGTAGGCGTGCCACTCGCCGGGCGGGATGTCGGGAATGCCGGGCGTGCGGCCCTCCGCCGCAGCGGTTACACGCAGGCGTCCGTCCTGATCGTGCGGGTCGTTGACCAGCGCCGCAACGGCCACCACGGCGCCGAGCGCGATGGCGAGCGTCAGCGGTAGCCCCGCCCCGCGCCATAGCGGGGCGCCGTTATCGCGGGACGGCCGATCCCGCATGCCCCGCAGTACGCCGGGGATCACCAGCCAGACGCCGAGCAGGACGACCACCCAGCCCCGCGGCGCCAGCTGCCACCAATCGAGGCCGACCTCCCAGAGTGCCCAGACCAGCGTCCCCAGGACAACCGCGGCATAGACCCAGAGGGCCACGGCGCGCCTGGCGATCAACAGCGAGCCGGTGACGAGGAACCCGACGGCGGCGGCAACGTAGTACCAGCTGCCGCCGACGGCGACGAGCCAAACGCCGCCGACTGCAAGCGCCACGCCGAGCGCGGCGAAGATGAAGCCGGAAACGGTCGTGAGCATGGGGCGGTCTCCCGAGGGTCGGGCTCCTCGGCGGAAGAGCGACCATTGAGTGAACGCGAGGCCGGAGGGCGATGTTCCCGGCCGGGACGACCCGGTCGAGGCTGCGCCCCGGGGCCTGATGGCCGGGGCACGGCGCGGAACCACGCTTCGGGGCCGCGGGTTGTCATGCCCGGGCCGAAAGCGACGGCCGTCCGTCCCTTCACGATCCGCGGGAGGTACGCGTGACGCTGCAGTGGCTGACCGAGCACAGTTCGGCCTTCAACGTCTTCATCAACCTCGGCATCCTGCTGATCTGGGGGTTCTATCTGAACCTGCTGGTGGGCAGTGTCCGGCGCGCGCGGCGCTGCAAGATCATGATCAGCACAGGCGGGCGGGCCGGGCAAAAGCGGGCGGCGACGCCAGCCAGCAGCAGCCGATCAATGCTAGCAAACGCACGAACGTAC
>JBBDQX010000229.1:7361-14948 GCA_040905765.1 Acetobacterales bacterium | reverse complement strand
CTTGTCCGACTTTTGACCAACTGCTCGAGTCGATCGCCGAAGATCCGGCGGCCGATATCGTCATCCTTCCCGAACTCTGGCTGGGTCCCGAGGAAAACTGCCGCGACCGGTACCCCGCAGTCGCGGACTGGGTCCGCAGGCGCTACGCCGCCGGCGCGCACGTCTATTCCGCCTGCTCCGGCGCGATCATGCTGGCGGCGACCGGGCTGCTCGACGGGCGGCCGGCCACCTCTCATTGGGGTTACGCCGACCTGTTCCGCCGCGACTATCCCGGCGTGCGGTTCGATCCGGCGCCGAACCTGATGGTCGCCGATCCGGCCGGCCGCATCGTCACCGCCGGTGGCACCACCTCATGGCACGACCTCGCGCTGCACATCATCGCGCGGCACTGCAGCCCCGGAGACGCCCTGCGCATCGCGCAGGTCTATCTGCTGAAATGGCATGCGGAGGGACAGCTCCCCTATGCCGCGCTGGTACGGCGCCAGCCGCACGCGGACTCCGCCGTGCGGGCCTGCGAGGCGTGGCTGGCGGAGCACTTCCACGAGGCGGAGCCGGTGGCGGGCGCGGTGCGCGCCGTCGGTATCCCGGAACGCACGCTGAAGCGCCGGTTCAGGGCCGCGACCGGCAGCACGATCATGGCCCGCGTGCAGGCGCTGCGCGTCGAGGCGGCTAAGCGGCTGCTGGAGGAGGGCACACTGCCCGTGGACGCCGTCGCCGCAGAGGTAGGTTACGAGGAGCCGGCTTTCTTCCGCCGGCTGTTCAGACGCCTGACCGGCCTGACGCCCGGCGACTACCGGCGGATGTTCCGGCCCGTCGCCGCTGCGGGGGCGTTGCCGCCGGCCTCCGCCGTCAGCCAGTCGACGAAGACCCTGACCTCCGCCGCCCGGTCGCCGGCGGGATCGACGGCGCAGACGTAGCTGAGGCCCGGCACCGCGATGTCCGGGAACGGCACGGCGAGGCGGCCGTCGCGGACGTCGTCGATCAGCACCGGCAGCGGGCCGACGATGCAGCCGAGGCCGTCGAGCGCCGCTTCCAGCGTGACGTAGAAGCGCGGGAACGAACGGACCTCCGGGCAGTCCGCCAGGTCGAGGCCGGCCGCCGCGAGCCATGCGGCCAGGTCGCCCGGCCGCGTGCCGCTTTCGAGCAGCGGACCCCGGCGGACGTCGTCCAGCGTCATTGCCCGGCCGCGCGGCAGCAGGGACGGCGCGGCGAGGAGGGTGTTTCGCTCGGTCAGGAAGGGAACCTCCTCGATCCCGCCGCCGCCCCGGTTCGAGCGCAGGATGGCGAGGTCGAAGTCGAGCCGGCGCCAGTCCTCCTCGACGTTGGCGGTGCGGACCGCGACGGTGATGTCCGGCCGCGCGGCGTGGAAGCGGTAGAGCCGCGGCAGCAGCCAGCGCATCGCGAAGGTCGCGGGGGCGACCACCTTGATGTCCTCCGGCTGCACCGCCTCCGGCGCGGCCTGGATGGCTTTCGCGCCGTCGGCCATCAGGTCGAAGGCCCGGGTCAGCAGCCGTGCGAAGGCGGCCGCGTCCTCCCCCGGCAGCAACCGTGCGCCCGCGCGCTCGAACAGCGGCCGGCCGAGCCGTTCCTCGAGGATGCGGAGCTGCTTGCTGACGGCGCCGTGCGTCACCGACAGCTCGGCCGCGGCGGCGGAGGCGCTGCCTCGCCGGACCGTGGCCTCGAATGCCTGCAGCGCGCGGAGCGGGGGAAGACGGCGGACCATGGGTGTGAATTTCTCTCACAGTCCGGCGGAAAACAACTCGTTTGAGCGGCCGCGGCCGCGGCCCTAGTTTGATCCGAAAGAAGCATCCGGACCCACGGGAGGAACGACCATGGTCAAGATCACGCCGCTCGACGGCCCGCTCGGCGCCGACGTCTCGGGCGTCGACGTCTCGAAGGAGCTCACCCCGGCCGAGATGGGCGCCATCCACAAGGCGTGGGGCGACTACCTTGTGTTGCGGCTGCGCGGCCAGAAGCTGAACAACGAGCAGCTGATGAACTTCAGCCGCCTGTTCGGCGCGCTCGACAAGCGGCCGATCCACTCCGAGCAGGTGATCGACGACGACAAGCCGGAGATGTACATCAACGTCATCTCCAACGTGGTCGAGAACGGCAAGGCGATCGGCAGCCTCGGCGCCGGCGAGCTGAGCTGGCACACCGACATGTCCTATGCCCCCGTCCCGCCGATGGCGAGCGTGCTGTACGGCGTCGAGGTGCCGGCCAAGGGCGGCGACACCGGGTTCTGCAACATGTACCTCGCCTACGAGAACCTGCCGGCGAACCTGAAGAAGAAGATCGAGGACAAGGTCTGCATCCACGACGCCAGCCGCACCAGCGGCGGCAAGCTGCGCCAGGGCTTCAAGGAAGTCACCGACCCGCGCGAGGCGCCGGGCGCGGCGCATCCGCTGGTGCGCACCCACCCGATCACGGGCCGCAACGCGCTGTTCCTCGGCCGCCGGCTCGGCGCCTACATCAAGGGCATGGAACTGGCCGACAGCGAAGTACTGCTGGATGAGCTGTGGGAGTACGCCACCGCCGACGAGGTCTGCTGGTGGCAGCAGTGGAAGCAGGGCGACCTGATCATGTGGGACAACCGCTGCACCATGCACCGGCGGGCGGAGTTCCAGCCGACCGAGCGGCGCGTCATGCACCGTACCCAGATCGCCGGCGACCGGCCGTTCACGGTCTAGCAGGCATCAGTCATTGGGGTGGCCATTGGGGCGGACGGGCCGAATCCGGCGGGAATCGTGCCCGTCCGCCCGCTGGCGATGAATGATATAAAAGATTAAGAAATAGCTATAACAAGCTGATATTTATACAATAATATGTTCGGAAATCCGGGCATTGCGGAGTTTGGTTTTCACGCGGCCCGATCCCATCTATGAAGGGCGCCGGCCCGAACGGCCTTACCGATCACGGCAGCCCGATCCCGCAAGACACATGAACGATCCAGCCCGACCCGCCGGTACGGCGGCAACCGCGACCGATGCCGCTCCCCCGCCCTGGGAGTCGCGGCGCACCTTCGCGATCATCTCGCACCCCGACGCGGGCAAGACGACGCTGACCGAGAAGCTGCTGCTGCAGGCCGGCGCGATCCGGCTCGCCGGCCACGTGAAGGCGCGTGGCGAACGCCGGCGCACCCAGTCGGACTGGATGGCCATCGAGCAGCAGCGCGGCATCTCGATCACCAGTTCGGTGATGACCTTCGAGCGCGGGCCGCTGACCTTCAACCTGCTCGACACGCCGGGTCACGCCGACTTCAGCGAGGACACCTACCGCACGCTGACGGCGGTGGATTCGGCGATCATGGTGATCGACGCGGCGAAGGGCATCGAGGCGCAGACGCGCAAGCTGTTCGAGGTCTGCCGCCTGCGCGACATCCCCATCGTCACCTACATCAACAAGGTCGACATGGAGGGCCGGGACCCCTTCGAGGTGCTCGACGAGATCGAGAGCACGCTGGCGCTCGACGTCGCGCCGATGGTCTGGCCGGTCGGCATGGGCGTCGACCTGCACGGCTGCTACGACCTGCTGACCGACACCTGGCTTACCAGCACGTCCGGCCGGACCGGCGTCTGCGATACCGAGATCGCCTGCACGGGCCTCGACGACCCCAGGCTCGACGAGAAGGTGCGGCCGCATGTGCTGGCGCAGTTCCGCGAACAGGCGGAACTGGCGCGGTCGGCCTATCCGGCGCCGGACATGCAGGCCTATCGCGAGGGCCACATGACGCCGGTGGTGTTCGGCAGCGCGCTGAAGGGCTACGGCGTCGAGAAGGTGCTCGAGACCCTGGCCGGCATGGCGCCGCCGCCGCGGCCGCAGCCGGCCGAGCCGAAGCCGCTGGAGCCGGGCGAGGACCGGGTCTGCGGTTTCGTCTTCAAGGTGCAGGCGAACATGGACCCGAACCACCGGGATCGTGTAGCCTTTTTAAGGCTTTGCTCCGGAAAGTTCAGGCGCGGGATGAAGCTGAAGCAGGTCCGGACCGGCCGGCCGATAGCGGTCGCCAACCCGATCTTCTTCTTCGCCCGCGAGCGCGAGCTGGCCGAGGAGGCGCTGCCCGGCGACATCATCGGCATCCCTAACCACGGCACGCTGCGGGTCGGCGACACGCTGTGCGAGGGCGCCGACGTGAAGGTGACCGGCATCCCCAACTTCGCGCCGGAGATCCTGCGGCGCTGCCGGCTGGACGATCCGATGCGGGCGAAGCAGCTCCGCAAGGCGCTGGAGGACCTGGCGGAGGAGGGGGTGACGCAGGTGTTCCGGCCGCTGCTCGGCTCGCAGTGGATCGTCGGCGTCGTCGGCCAACTCCAGCTCGACGTGCTGGAGAGCCGCATCGCTACCGAATACAAGGTCGCTGTCGGGTTCGAGGGGGCGCCGTTCGAGACCGCCCGCTGGGTCGACAGCGACGATCCCGCCGCCCTCAAGGCCTTCGTCGAGAGGCATCGCGCGGTGATCGCCGAGGATCGTGACGACTCGCCGGTGTTCCTGGCGCGCAACGCCTGGGACCTCAACCGCACCCAGGAAGACTACCCGGCGATCCGCTTCCACAAGACGCGCGAACGCGCCTGATTTCCTAGGACAGCGCGATCAGGTCGGCGCGCAGCCGGTCCGGATCGGAACCGGCGGCGAGCAGGCGCTCATTCTCCTGCTGCGCCGCCCGCCACAGCGGCAGCGCCCGCACCAGCAGCTTCCGGCCGTCGTCCGACAGCGTCATCAGCCGGCTGCGACGGTCGCTCTCGGCCGCCGTTACGGCGACGAGGCCGCGGCGCGCCAGCGGCTTCAGGTTGGCGGTCACCGTCGTGCGGTCCATGCCGAGCAGGCCGGCGACCTCGTTGACCGTCCACGGCTTCGGCCGGCCCAGCGCCATCAGCAGCGAGAACTGCCCGCCGGTGAGGCCGAGCGGGCGCAGCGCCTCTTCGTAGCGGCGCGCCACCGCCCGCGCGGCCCTGCGGACATGCAGACAGAGGCAGCTGTCGCGCACCTCGTGGATGGTCGCGAGCGTAACGTCCGGGTCCTTTGACATGCCCCAACTATGTTGATATCAACGTTTTTGTCCAGCGTAGAAAACGAACCCCGTCCAAGGGAGGGCAAGGTGGCGCGGAAGGTCCTGATCCTGCTCGGTACCAAGAAGGGCACGTTCCTGTTCGAGGGCGACGAAGGGCGCCGCAAGTGGGCGCTGAAGGGGCCCTTCTGCGAGACCTGGCCGATCAACCACGTGGTCGCCGATCCCGCCACCGGCACGATCTATGCCGGCGGCGGCAACGAGTGGTTCGGCCCGGCGGTCTGGAAATCGGAGGATTTCGGCGAGACGTGGACGCATTCGAGCGCCGGTCTCGGATATGCCGAGGGCGAAACCCCGATCAAGGCGGTGTGGAGCCTGGCGCAGGGCGACGGCGCGCTGTACGCCGGCGTCGAGCCGGCCGGCCTGTTCCGCAGTGAGGACGGCGGCGTCAACTGGACGCATGTCGAGGGGCTGCAGAAGCATCCCTCGCGGCCGGAATGGCAGCCGGGCGGCGGCGGGCTGATCCTGCACCACATCGTGCCGCACCCGAATGACGCCCGGCAGCTCTGGGTCGGGATATCGACCGGCGGCGTGTTCCATACGGCCGACGGGGGCGCGACCTGGGAGCCGCGCAACCGCGGCACCCGCAACGACTATGCCCCCGAGGGCCAGAAGTACGCCGAATACGGCCAGTGCGTGCACAGCCTGGCGATGGCTGCGGGCATGCCGGACCGGCTGTACCAGCAGAACCACTGCGGCATGTACCGCAGCGACGACGGCGGCCGGGAATGGCGCAGCATTGAGGCGGGGCTGCCGTCGACCTTCGGATTTCCGGCGACGGCGCATCCGCGCGACCCCGGCACGCTGTACCTGCTGCCGCTGAACGGCGACGTGGCGGGGCGGTTCGTGCCGGACGCGAAGGCGGCGGTCTGGCGGTCGCGCGACGGCGGCGACACATGGCAGGACCTGCGCGGCGGACTGCCGCAGGAGAACGCCTTCTTCGGGGTGCTGCGCCAGGCGATGGCCGTCGATCCGCTGGAGCCGGCCGGCATCTATTTCGGCACCAACACCGGGACTCTCTACGCCAGCGCGGACGAGGGCGAGAACTGGACCTGCGTGGCCCAGCACCTGCCGCCGATCCACTCGGTAGAGACTCTCGTCACGGCCTGAGCGGCGCCAGGATGACCTCCGCCGGGAGCGTTCCGCCGCGTGTCGTGGTCTGGCTGCCGCCCGTTCTGGTGCGGCTGTTTCCCGGTTCGCGCCAGCGCGTCGACGTCACGGCCACGACGGTGGAGGAGGCGATCGACGCCCTCGACGCCCTGTGGCCGGGAATGCGCGACCGCCTGTGCGATTCGACACCGGCGATCCGCCGCCATCTCAACGTTTTCGTCGAGGCCGAGCGGGCGACGCTGGCCACGCCGCTGGCGCCCGGGAGCGAGGTGACCGTGCTTACCGCGATGAGCGGCGGGCGGGGAACCGCGGACGCCTCCGCCAAAAGCCGCTTGCGCGCGGTTGACTCTGGGGCCATATTCCGCTGTGCGTTACACATGTCATGTGAGTAATTTGCAGGGCGACATGCCCCTCCGGTATCCACGTCCAGACGTGCCGGCAAGCTACCTCGACAAGTGCGAACGTCTTACCGGCGGCTGCAGCGTGCGGCCGCTTTATTTACTCGCTTGTCGAAGGAGACAGCTATGGCTACTGGAACCGTGAAGTGGTTCAACCCCACCAAGGGGTATGGGTTCATCCAGCCGGACAACGGCGGCAAGGACGCTTTCGTCCACATCTCCGCCGTGGAAGGCGCCGGCATGTCGACGCTGCGCGAGGGGCAGAAAGTGTCCTTCGATCTGACCGCAGGTCGGAACGGCAAGGAATCGGCCGAGAACCTCAAGGCCCTCGACTGACCTGACGCCGGAAGCTGTCCGGTGCTCCGGCACCGGACAGTCGTTCCTCGATGCGAGCGTTTCCGGTGCCGTGCGACCAAGACGTTATGACGGTTTCCGACGGACCGGGAGGCGAGGGCCTTTCGGGCCGTTGTTGTCGTTTTTCTTGATCGGGCCGGTTATCCTCGCCATTATAGACGTGATCGCGTTGCACAGTATCCGTGCGTGCTTCGAAGGCATTCTCCCGCGAGCGGGAGACCGGCAAGCCACCTCGACAAGTGCGAACGTCGACTCGAAGGCCGTGAGAAGCGGCCAGCTTTACATCAATCGCCTGTCGAAGGAGACAAGCCATGCCTAACGGAACCGTCAAGTGGTTCAACCCCACCAAGGGATTCGGGTTCATCCAGCCGGACAACGGCGGCAAGGACGCATTCGTCCACATCTCGGCGGTCGAGCGCGCGGGTCTGTCGACCCTGCGCGAAGGCCAGAAGGTGTCGTACGAACTGGTTCCGGGCCGTGACGGCAAGGAGTCGGCGGAGAGCCTGCAGACTCTCGATTGAGTCCAGCCGGCGGTGCTTCCGGCGCCGCCGTGTCCGTTGCCGGACAACAAGCTGCCAAGGTATCGCGGGGCGGCGTACAGCCGCCCCGCGACCCGCCGCCTTCAGCTTGATACTTCCGGGCTTCATGCCCATTATCAGCGGG
>JBBDQX010000229.1:0-7351 GCA_040905765.1 Acetobacterales bacterium | reverse complement strand
CCCCCCCCCCCCCCCCCCCCCCCCCCCCCCCCCCCCCCCCCCCCCCCCCCACCCGCCGCCTTCAGCTTGATACTTCCGGGCTTCATGCCCATTATCAGCGGGATCGCGTCGCACAGCAGACGTGCGTCCTTCGAAGGGTCTCACTGCGGGCCGGGCAAGTCACCTCGGCATTGTGGACGTGAGTTTCCGTCGCGTTCAAGCGACGGCCCCGTGGTTCGCCGTGTCTAGGAGAGGCCGTATGCCCACCGGTACCGTCAAGTGGTTCAACTCTACGAAGGGTTTCGGGTTCATCGCACCGGACAATGGCGGCAAGGACGCCTTCGTCCACATTTCCGCAGTCGAGCGCGCAGGGCTTTCCACGCTGCGTGAGGGCCAGAAGGTGTCCTACCAACTGGCGCCGGGCCGCGACGGCAAGGAATCGGCCGAAGACCTCAAGGCGCTCGACTGATCCGCCAGCCCTGGCCGGATCCGGGCAAGCCGGGTCCGGTTCACGAATAAGCGGGAGCTGCGGCAACCTTTCGCCGGCTCAAGGCTTCTGCCAACGACGCGAAAATGCGCGGCCCGGCGGATGGCGCCATCCGAAGGGGATCGCGTGTGCGGCCTGCCCGCGGGCGGCCACACCCATGAAACAGTCGGCCGGAGGAGAGGAAACGACATGACCGCCATGACTGACCGCACCGCCACCGGGGACGAGGCTTATGCTGACGATCTGGTGCTGGATGAAGACGGGGCGGACCGGCCGCGGCCTTCCGATGACATCGCGCGCGAGCGCAGCTGCATGACCTGCAGCCGCCCGTTCGTCAGCGAAGGCTGGCACAACCGGATGTGTCCCCGGTGCCGCAAGCTCGGAGACCCGATGGGCTGACCCGCCCGGCTGTTTTCAGGCGACCCCCAGCATCGCGCGGCTGATCAAATGTGCCAGGAGCGCCCCGAGCAGCGCGCCTGAACCGACGATCGAACATACCGCGCCGATCGCGATCCCGATTTCCCGCAGGGTGACACCGGCCCGGGCCCGTATCGGGGCCGCCAACGCGGCCTTCAGCCAGACGCGCCGCCGGCGCCGGCGGCGGCGGATGGCTCGCAACGGCCGGCTCTCCAGGACCTCCTGCGGCGGCCGCACGATGAAGCGGACGTCGTCTTCCTCGAGCCATTCGTCGCAGAAATCGGGAGCGGGCTGCTCCAGGACCATGAGCTCGACATGATCCCGCACCGGGACAACCGCCACGCACAGGCCGCTGTGGTCCCTGTACCGGTCGTCTCCGGCCGAGAAGAAACCTTCCTTCAGCATCGTTTCGTGCGCCGCCCGCCGGTTCGCGAAGCCGGCTCCTTCGAGCGGATGCGGCCGGAAAGAGCCGGCGTGCAACGCCATTTCATGAGGCATGTGCAACCTCCTGCACGGACATTGGCGGGCGGACAGGGCCCGACAGCGCCCCGAGCCCCGGCACTCCCGGGGCATACGACTACTGACGGTAGAAGGAGGTTCTTATTCCGCTGTGCCGCGCCGGGCAGGGCGCGTGGTGAGTGGTGCGGTCAGTCGCCCTGGAACATCGCCCGGATGTCGAGGGTGGAGCGTTTGCCCAGCGCCTCGTAACTGGCGTCGAGCCATTCGCCCGCCGCCTCGCGGCCGATCGCGAACAGATGCTCGAGGAAGCCCATCTCGGCGTTGAGCTTGCTCGACGCGCCGAGCGGGTTGAGTTCGCTCTCCGCCTCGATGCGGTGGATCAGCACCTGCTTGTAGCTCTTGGGGTCGAGCAGGCCCTGCTCGAGCAGCCGCGCGACGAAGTCGATCGCGCGGAACTCGCGCAGAAGGCTGGAATTGAAGGTGATCTCGTTGACCCGGTTGAGGATATCGCGCGCCTGCCGTGGCGCGCCCGGCCGTGTCACCGGATTGATCTGGACGATGACTATATCGGGCGAAGTGCGCGCGTTGTAGAAGGGAAACAACGCGGGATTGCCCATGTAGCCGCCGTCCCAGTACGGCACGCCGTCGACCTCCACCGCCTGGTACATGAAAGGCAGGCAGGTCGACGCCAGCACCATGTCAGCCGTCAGTTCCTCGCCCCTGAACACCTTGACGCGCCCGGTCTCGACGTTGGTGGCGGAGATGAAGACCTTCATCCGGTCGCAGGACCGCACCTTCTCAAAATCAATCGTCGCTTCAATAAGGTCTCGTAAAGGATTGATATTAAACGGGTTCAATTCGTAGGGGGAGGCCACCCGGTTGAGGATGTCCATGAACACGTAGCCGGGCGAGTTATCGAGGTTCCAGTTGCCGAACAGCACGTCGAACGGTCCCCGGCGGAACGGGCTGAGGGTCGCCGAGTGGCCCACCGCCTCCCAGAACTCGCGCAGCCGCTCGCGGGCGCCCTCCCGGCTGCCGCCGCGCATCAGGCCGTCGGCGACCACCACGGCGTTCATCGCCCCGGCGCTGGTGCCGCTGATCCCGTCGATGGCGACCCTGCCGTCCTCGAGCAGCCGGTCGAGCACGCCCCAGGTGAAGGCGCCGTGCGCGCCGCCGCCCTGCAGCGCCAGGTTCACTGGTTTCGGGTCTCGTTTCTGCGCCATCGTGCCGCCCTGAACCAGAGTGGGAACCGGGGTGGGTTGTTGGGCCGCCGGGCCGCTACTGCGCGGTCCAGCCGCCTTCGATCGGCAGGGCGGCGCCGGTGATCGACGCGGCGTCGTCGCTGCACAGGAAGCAGGCAAGCGCCGCGATCTGCTCGACGGTGACGAACTGCTTGGTCGGCTGCGCGGCCAGCAGCACGTTGCGCTTCACCTCGTCCTCGGTGATGCCGCGCGCCCTGGCGGTGTCGGGGATCTGCTTCTCGACCAGCGGCGTCAGCACGTAGCCCGGGCAGATCGCATTGCACGTCACGCCGTGCTCGGCGCCTTCCAGCGCGATGGTCTTGGTGAACCCGACGATGCCGTGCTTCGCCGCGACATAGGCCGACTTGTACGGGGAGGCGACGAGGCCGTGGGCCGAGGCGACGTTGAGGATGCGGCCCCACTTCCGCTTCTTCATCGCGGCGATGCTGGCGCGCGTGGTGTGGAAGGCCGAACTGAGGTTGATCGCGATGATCGCGTCCCATTTCGCGGGCGGGAAGTCCTCCACCGGCTGGACATGCTGGATGCCGGCGTTGTTGACCACGATGTCGACGGTGCCGAAGGCCTTCGCGGCTTCCTCGACCATCGCGACGATTTCATCCGGCCTGGTCATGTCGGCCGGCGAGTAACGGACGTCGACCCCCGCCTGCTTCAACCGCTCCACATGCC
Source organism: Acetobacterales bacterium (assembly GCA_040905765.1). GTDB lineage: Bacteria > Pseudomonadota > Alphaproteobacteria > JBBDQX01 > JBBDQX01 > JBBDQX01. The sequence goes on along the minus strand of JBBDQX010000229.1, from coordinate 4,081 downwards.
CGTCGATTTCGGCCTTGTCGCCGAAACCGTTGAGCATCACGTTGGCCCCGGCCCTGACGAAGCCTTCGGCGATGCCGAGGCCGATGCCGCTGGTCGAGCCGGTCACGATCGCGCTCTTGCCCTTCATGTCTGCGACTCCCCTGAGAGACGAACCCCAAAACCCCGACGACGACCGCCCGGCCGCGGATCGAGCCACGCGCGTCGCTGGCATCCACGACTAGCCGTGCCAGCCGCCCGGTCGCGCCCATCGCACTTCCTTCCGATGCGTCCCCGTTGCGGGGATCATAGTAGGGGCGAGGCGTCGCAGATAGTGGCGCGCCGGCGACATTCCGGTGACGCGCAGCCGGATGGCGTCCCGTTGCGGGCGCGCCTTCCCCGGCTGAACCTGCGCCGCGACCGGTGCCGCTTCAGGTGCCGTGCTGCAGCTTCTCGGATTCGCCGTCTCCGGCGCGGAACCGGCCGGTGAGCAGCCGGATCGGATGGGCCGTCCAGCTGTCCAGCGGCTGGGCCGGCATCTCGGCCGGATTCTCCCCGGGAACGGCCCGGGGCAGGGGAGCGGGCGCTCCGTCCTTCAGCGAGTCAAGCGCCTGCGACAACGGGCCGACGTCGCGCAACGCCGCATGCGGCGTGGTCTCCGACGGGGACAGGAACAGTCCGGCCCGACGCAGCATCGTGCCCAGCGGCTCCCAGCTCGACAGCACGATCAGCGGAATGGCGAGCACCAGCCCGATGACGACCGGCGTGACCCAGAGAAAGAACACCGGCGTCATCATCCAGGTGACAGTGCCCCAGACCAGGCCGACCAGCGTCGGCAACGCCGCCCTTCGGGTCGCCTCGCCCCACGAGACCCGCCTGCCGGTACGCGTCTGGCTGTTCCAGCCGGTCGAGCGGCCGGCGAGGATCTGGATCACGAACCAGGCATGGAAGGCCATCATCACCGGCGCGTTCAGCACCGAGAACAGGATTTCGGTGAAGGCGCTGAGCGACATCCGCACGCCGCCGCCGAACTGCCGCCGGCGCACCGGGTCGGTGAGACCGACGAAGACCGCGAGGATCTTCGGAAGGAACAGCATGATCGCCGTGACGGTGAGCAGCGAGAAGATCAGGTCCGTCTTCGACACGGGCCAGTCCGGAAACAGTTGCGGCGCGGCGCCGAAATAGTCATGCGGCACGAGCGCGCGGCCGAGCGCGTCGCCCGTGCTCAGCAGCAGCAGGCCCACCCACATCAGCGAGGAGGCATAGGCCAGCGCGCCCAACAGCAGGTGGATGCGGCTGAGCGGGTGCAGGCGCCGCATTCCGACGAGCTGCAGGTGCTGCAGGTTGCCCTGCGCCCACCGCCGGTCGCGCTTGGCGAAATCGAGCATGTTGCTCGGCACTTCCTCGAAGCTGCCGTCCAGCTCCGGCAGCAGGTAGACCTTCCACCCGGCACGCCGGATCAGGGCTGCCTCGACGAAGTCGTGGCTGAGGATCTCGCCGCCGAGCGGAGGCTTGCCCGCCAGGGCGGGCAGGCCGCAATGCTCGGTGAACGCAGCGACGCGGATGATCGCGTTGTGGCCCCAGTAGTTGCTCTCGCCGACCTGCCAGAAGCTGGCCCCGGAAGAGAGCATGGGGCCGATCAGCGCCGCGGCGAACTGCTGCATGCGGGCGAACGGGCTTTTCTGCCCGACCGGGACCGGCGCGGTCTGCACGATGCCCGCCTGCGGGTTGGCGTCCATCGTGGCGACCAGGGCGCGGACGGTCTCGCCGGTGACGACGCTGTCGGCGTCGAGAACCAGCATGTAGTCGTAGTGATTGCCCCAGCGGCGGCAGAACTCCGCGATGTTGCCGGCCTTGCGGCCGGCGTTTTCGGCGCGGCGTCTGTAGAACAGCTTGCCCTCGGCATCGAGCTCACGCACCAGGGCGGCCCAGAGCCGCTGCTCCTGCCCGGCGATAGCGGTGTCGGTGGTGTCGCTGAGCACGAAGAAGTCGAACCGGTCGAGCGAGCCCGTGGACTCCAGCGATCGCCACGTCGCGGCCAGCCGTGCGAGCGCCTGCTCCGGCTGCTCGTTGTAGACGGGCATCACCACGGCGGTGCGGGTATCGGCATGATCCGCGGCCGCCGGGACGGGGAGCCGCTCGGCCCTGCGCAGGGTGATCGGGTGCCGGCCGACGAGCCATAGCGAGAAGCCGGCCATCGCCGTCCAGAACGATACGGCGATCCAGCCGAACGTCACCGTGAACAGCACCAGGATCGCCCATTCGACCCAGGTCATGCCGTTGGCGCGCAGGATGTCGGTCATCATCACGATGCCGGCCAGCGTCGACAACAGTACGAGACTGAAGAACGCGACCTGGCGGGCCGTCGAGAAGGGGACTGTCAGGGGACGCGGCATCGACTTGTGCTTGCGCACCCCGGCTGTGTCACTCCCGTGCATTGGTATCCCTGATGTAGCTCCACGTCTCCGTCAGCCTCCTGCCGCGGAGAGAGAGGTAAAGACGCATGTCGGCCGGGCTTTCGCCGGCGGGGATGAGTCGGAAGGAGGCGCGCCAAGTCCCCGCCTCCGGCGCTTTCTGGACATAGACGTCGGACACCTCGCCGGCCGAACTGCTGATCTCCGCCTGAACCGGCTGACCGTTCGCCAGTGTGTCGAGCGGCCCCCCGGAGAAATCGACGACGATGCGTCGTGCGCCGGCCAGCGCGTTGCGGTTCCCTCCGTGCATCCGCACCGAGCCCAGTCGTGTCCGCCGCACCTTGCCGAGCCTGTCAAGCGCGGTATCCGGCATCGAGGTGTAGAGGCGGTAGCGGTAGCTCCGCGAGGTGCCTGCCTCGAGGGGGTCCTTCGGCGCCCAGAACGAGACGATGTTGTCGTGCACTTCCTCCGGCGCCGGGATCTCGACAAGCACCACGGAGCCGCCGTTCCAGGCGCCTTCGAGCGGCTCCATCCAGAGGTGCGCGCGGCGCTCGTAGTGCAGGTGGATGTCGAGGTAGTTCTCGTAATCGCGGTCGCGCTGCATGAGGCCGAAGCCCCGCATGTCGCCGACGAATGACGTGACGCGAAGCTGGCCCGGATTGGACAGCGGCCGCCATATCCACTCGCCTGCGGCTGTGCTGATTTGCAGCCCGTCGGAATCGTGCACCTCCGGCCGGAAATCGTCGAAACTGCGTGGCTGGTTCTCGCCGAACAGGAACATGCTGGTCATCGGTGCCACACCCAGCCGCGTAATCCGGCCGCGCGTGAACAGTTCCGCCTGCACCTCCATTTCGGTCGGCGCGCCGGGCTGGATCTCGAACCGGTAGGCGCCCGTGACCGACTGGCTGTCGAGCAGCGCGAGAATCGTGATGGAGGTCGCGTCGGGTGCCGGCTTCAGCAGCCAGAACTCGCGGAAGCGCGGAAATTCCTCGCCCTTCGGCAGCGCGGTGTCGACCGCGAGGCCGCGGCCGGAGAGGCCGTAGATCTGCGCGCGTCCGAGCAGGCGGAAATACGAAGCGCCGAGGAACGAGGCCGCCTCGTCGGCGTAGTCCGACGCGTTCAGGGGGAAGTGGACGCGAAAGCCGGCAAAGCCGATATCGTCGGCGGCGTCCTGCGGCGTGCCGCTTTCGCCGTAGTTGAACAGGTCCGTGCTGAACGTGACGCGCCGGCTGACGCCGTCTTCCACGACATTGATTGCGACCGGCTCCTCATAGAGGAACCCCCGGTGGAAGAGCTGTATCTCGAACAGGCTCTCGCCGCGCCAGAGAGCCTGCTTCGGCCGAAAGCGGATGCTGCGGTATCGCGTGAAATCGAGGTTGCGCAGCGATTCCGGCATCGTCCGGTCGGGCTGCTCGACGCTCTGGCCCGCGAGTGCGCGCGCGCGCGCAACGATGGTCTCGAAGGTGAGCTTCGGCTCCGGCTCCACGATAGCGGGTGCCGTTTGCTGCGTTTCCGGCGCCGGCGCCGGCTGCGTCGCCTCCGGAGCCGGCGCTTGCGGATGCTGCGACCCCTGGGGTTGAGCAGCTTCCGGAGATGCTTCCTGCGCAGGCCGGGCGTGCGGCGTCTCCGCCGCTTCAGGCGCGGCTGGCAGCAGCAGACCCGCGACGTCTCACTGTGGCAGATCACCCAGG
>JBBDQX010000228.1:0-15099 GCA_040905765.1 Acetobacterales bacterium | reverse complement strand
CTCGGGGGGTCGGCGACGTGTTCGACGATTTCCGAGGCGATCACCACGTCGAACTGGACCCCCGATCCCACCAGATCTTCCGCGGTGCCGCAGCTGTAATCGATTTTAAGGCTGCCCTGCGCTGCATGCGCGCGAGCGACTTCTATCGCCTCCGCAGCGGCGTCGACGCCGGCAACATCGCCTCCGAGGCGGGCCATCGGCTCCGATAGCACGCCGCCGCCGCAGCCGACATCGAGGATGCGAAGGCCGTGGAATGGACGGCGTGCATCCGGATCGAGATCAAAATGCGCTGTCAGGCGTTCCCGCAGGTAGCCGAGCCGGCAGGGATTGAGGCGGTGCAGCGGCGCCATGGCACCATCGGGTTGCCACCACCCGGCCGCGAGGGCGTCGAATCGGGCGATCTCCTCTTTATCGATGCTGGAACCGGAATGGGGCGGCATGGCGGCCGGAACTCTTGCTGCGTCATGGGCGGCGGAGTATGAGTAGCCGCGCCCATTGTCGCAACCCGCCCGGCTTCTTTCTCCACAACATCGTATTCGGCCGCAGATGGCGCGCATCGTACAGAAATTCGGCGGCACTTCCGTCGCCGATGTCGACCGGATCAACGCTGTCGCCCAACGTGTGAAGCGGGAGGTGGATGCCGGCAACGAGGTCGTAGTCGTGGTCTCGGCGATGGCCGGCGTGACCAACGAACTGGTCGGCTACGCGAGCGAGATCTCCAGTCTGTATGACGCGCGGGAATACGATACCGTCGTCGCCGCCGGCGAGCAGATCACGGCTGGTCTCGTGGCGATGGCGCTGCAGACCATCGGCGTTGCCGCGCGGTCGTGGCTGGGCTGGCAGATCCCCATCCATACCGACGGCGTCCACGGCAAGGCCCGTATCCAGAGGGTCGACACGACCGAACTGAACGTTCGGCTGGGGCGCGGCGAGGTCTGCGTTGTCGCGGGCTTCCAGGGGCTGGGTCCCGATAATCGCGTAACGACGCTGGGGCGCGGTGGATCGGACACTTCTGCCGTTGCGATGGCGGCGGCACTCCGGGCCGATCGCTGCGACATCTTCACCGACGTCGACGGGGTATACACCTGCGATCCGCGCATCGTACCGAAGGCGCGGAAGCTGTCGAAGATCACCTACGAGGAAATGCTGGAGATGGCGTCGCTCGGCGCCAAGGTGCTGCAGACGCGCTCGGTCGAACTGGCGATGATCCACAATGTCCGGCTGCAGGTGCTGTCGAGCTTTACCGATGTGCCGGGGACGCTGGTCGTAGACGAGGACGAGATCGTGGAAAAGGAAATCGTAAGCGGCATCACCTACAGCCGGGACGAAGCGCAGGTGACGCTCGTCGGCGTACCCGACCGGCCCGGCGTCGCGGCCTCGATCTTCGGGCCGCTGGCCGACGCCAATATCAACGTCGACATGATCGTGCAGAACGTCGGCACCAACCGCGAGGCGACGGACCTGACGTTTACCGTCAACCGCGCCGATCTGGCCCGCGCCAGGCTGCTGCTGGAGGAACGCTGCGGCGGTTTCGTGTCCGGAATCCTTACGGATTCCGAAGTCGTGAAGCTGTCCGTGATCGGTGTCGGCATGCGCAGCCATACCGGCGTGGCCAAACGCATGTTTGAAGCACTGGCCGAGAAGGCAATCAATATTCGCGTGATCTCGACTTCGGAGATCAAGATCAGCGTTCTGGTGGACGCTGCTTATGCGGAATTGGCAGTCCGCACCCTTCACGATGCCTACGGGCTCGACAAGGCACCTCGCAAGCGTAAGTGAATCAGCGCTTTCGGGTCACTCGGCCAACGCCAAGGCGGCGACATCGCGGGCGATTCCACCCGTCACGGCCGGAGGCACGGTCGCCCTGTCTTCCGACATTGTGCGAATGCGGTATGGCGTTGGTAAAATGCCTTAGCCGGACTGGCAAGAGAACACGGATACCAGAAGATCGTCAGCGAATTTGTGGCAATTTCATGGAGTGATCACTTAAAAAAATGTGTCTTTGCATTGATTCATCACGTTAAATTGTTGACAAGCAGGTGCGAATTGCCTCTCCTTGTCCAGGAAGGCGCCGGAAATCGTGCCACTGTTGCGTCTGCGAACGGGGGGGTGTGTCGCAAGGGGCGGGCTGGTTTCCGGGGTGCCCGGACGGGGATGTCTCGCCCAAGGGTCAAGTTGACTGGAAGTTGAATCCGGACGGGGCACGCCCACGCGGAACAACGGGACAAAGAGACGCGACGTGAATTATTTCGGGGATTCCTCAGAGGCTGATCGGACGCCCGGGCTGAGCGGGACCCACGAGCCGCGTGCGGGGGTAGGCACGTTGCTGCGAGCGACGCGTCTTCGGCTGGGCCGAGAGCTTGAGGAGATAGCGGCGATTCTCCGGATTCGCCTCAGCTATCTCCAGGCACTGGAAGACGGTGATGCCAAGGCCCTGCCGGGCACCACCTACGCCATCGGCTTCGTCCGGGCCTATGCCGACTATCTGGGCCTTGACAGCAACGAAGTGGTCCGGCGCTTCAAGGCCGAAGTCAATGCCACCCATCACCGCACCGAACTGGTATTCCCGGCGCCTGTGCCCGACAGCGGCATCCCGCGCGGAGCCGTCCTGCTGATGGCGCTGGTGATCGCAGGGGCCGCCTATGGCGGCTGGTACTATCTCAGTTCCGTGGACAAACGCGTGGTCGATCTGGTGTCCGAGCCTTCCGAGCGGCTGATGTCGCTGCTCGACCGGACAGAGGCTCCCGTACGGGCGCCTGACCGCGCGGCGGCGGTCGCTGCGGAAACCGCGCCGGGCGAGCGCCTCGCCTTGGTACGCGGCTCCACTTCCGGATCCGCCGATCCGGAGATCATGCGGCCGGCTCCAAACGTTTCCGGAGCAGTTGAACCGGGGCCGGTCCCCGAGTCTGCAGCCGTGGTGGCGTCGGCACCGGAAATACACTCGCCTGGCAACCCGGCGCCCGAGGTGCCGGAGCCCGAGGCGCGCAGTGTCGACGCAGCGGAGGTGGAGCGTTCCGCGGCTGAAGCGGCGCCTCGCACGGAAGCTGCGGCGGGCGCGCCGGCGCAGGACCCGTCTATCCAGGACCCGGCTGTCACCGTCTCCGACATCCCGGCGCTCCCCGCCCGGCGGGCGGAGGCCGAGGCCGAGGTGGCATCGCTGCCCGGGCCGAATGAATCTGCCGCTGCGGCTGAGGCGACCCCGGCGGCGGAACCGGCGGGCGTCAACGCCATTCCGCCGGCACCGGCACCCGTATCCATCGAGACGGCCCAGTCCGGGCAGACATTCGGGGTCGCCGAGGACCGGGCGCGAATCGTGCTGCGCGCCCGCGACGACGCATGGGTGCAGGTGCGGGACTCCGACAACGGCCTCGTGCTGACGCGAATGCTGCGGGCCGGAGACGTCTATCGCGTGCCCCCGCGCCAGGGCCTCAGGCTGATCACCGGGAATGCCGGCGCTCTTGAGGTTCTCGTGGACGGCAAGGCGACACCGTCGCTGGGAGCGCTGGGAATGGTCCGCCGCAACGTTCCGCTCGACGCCGACAGGCTGCTGGCCGGCGTCGCCACCAACTAGCCCGCGTCCGCAGCGGGGGCGCGGGTTGAACCGCGCCCCAACATCGTCATTTCTCGGGGCGAGCGTTTCGCGTTATAAGCGACCGCATCATTCGGGCCCGGAAAGAATTGTCATGAGTGCCGCACCGCGCCGAATCACGCGCCGCAAGTCGCGCCAGATTTTCGTCGGCAAGGTTCCCGTCGGCGGCGATGCACCGATCACGGTGCAGTCGATGACCAATACGCTGACCACCGATGTCGGAGCGACCATCGAGCAGATTCGCGGTCTCGAGATCGCCGGCGCCGACATCGTGCGCGTGTCCTGTCCCGACCGGGAGAGCGCTCTCTCGCTCAAGGAGATCGTTCCCGAGGTCGGAGTGCCGATCGTTGCGGACATCCATTTCCACTACAAGCGGGCGATAGAATCGGCGGAATCCGGGGCCGCCTGCCTGCGCATCAATCCCGGCAATATCGGCCGCCACGACCGTGTGCGCGAAGTGGTGCGCGCGGCCCTCGACCACGGCTGCTCAATGCGCATCGGCGTCAACGCCGGCAGTCTCGAGCGCGATCTGCTCGAACGTTACCGTGAGCCGAACGCCGCAGCCATGGTCGAGAGCGCGCAACGCCATATCCGCGTGCTCGAGGACCACGGCTTTTTCAACTTCAAGATCAGTTGCAAGGCTTCGGACGTGTTCATGGCGGTGGAAGCCTATCGCGGCCTCGCACAGGTTTGCGACTATCCGCTGCACATCGGCATCACCGAGGCGGGCGGCAAGCGCGCCGGTACCGTCAAGTCGTCGATCGGCCTCGGTATGCTGCTGATGGAGGGGATCGGCGATACCCTGCGCGTGTCCCTGTCGGCCGACCCGGTCGAGGAAATCCACGTCGGCTTCGACATCCTCAAGTCTCTGGACCTTCGGTGCCGGGGCGTGCGCATCGTGTCCTGTCCTTCCTGCGCGCGGCAGGGGTTCGACGTCATCAAGACCGTTCAGATCCTCGAGGAGCGTCTGGCGCATATCCAGACTCCCGTCACGCTGTCGATCATCGGCTGCGTGGTGAACGGCCCGGGCGAGGCGCTGAAGACCGACATCGGGCTGACCGGCGGGGGCCACGGCTCGCACATGGTCTATCTCAGCGGTCTGACGGACCATAAAGTGGCGGACGCGAATCTGCTCGACCATATCGTCGGGCTGGTCGAGGACAAGGCGGCAGAGATCGAGGCTGCCGCCGCCGAAGCGCACGACGTCGATCGCCTGCCATCCGCCGCGGCGGAATAGCGAGGCTCCCGCATTGAAATCTCTTCGGCCGGTTCGCGGCACGCACGATCTGTTGCCGGCAGACCAGAGGCAGCATCGTCACGTAATCGACGCGGCCCGCGAGGCCGCGGCGCTTTATGGCTATGAGGAAGTCGGTACGCCCATTCTCGAGTTCGCCGAGGTGTTCAGGCGGACGCTGGGCGACACCTCGGACATCGTCACCAAGGAAATGTTCACGGTGGCGCAGGGCGACGAGGACGTCGTGCTGCGTCCCGAGGGTACGGCAGGCGTGGTCCGGGCGGTGATGACCGGCGGACTGACCCAGAGCCTGCCGCTGAAGTTCTTCTATAGTGGCCCGATGTTCCGGTACGAGAGGCCCCAGAAGGGACGCCAGCGGCAGTTCCATCAGGTCGGGGTGGAACTGATCGGCGTGGCCGAGCCGCTGGGCGACGTCGAGGTCATCGCACTGGCGGTGCAGTTCCTGCGACGCATCGGCGTGCTGGAACGGACAGTGCTGGAGATAAATACCCTCGGCGATACGCAAAGCCGGACGGCCTACCGACAGGTTCTGGTCGACTATCTTTCGCGACATCGCGATGCCCTGTCGGACGATAGCCGACAGCGGCTGGACCGCAATCCCCTGCGCATCCTCGACAGCAAGCACGAGGGCGACCGGGCGCTCATCGCCGATGCGCCGATGCTGGGGGACCACCTGACAGACTCGGCCGCCGCCTTCTTCGACGGCGTCCGCGACGGATTGCAGGCGCTGGACATCCCGTGCGCAATCAACCCGAGGCTCGTGCGCGGACTCGATTACTACGGCCATACCGCTTTCGAGTTCACCACGGACGCGCTCGGTGCCCAGGGCACGGTGCTGGCCGGCGGCCGCTACGATGGGCTGATGGAGATGATGGGCGGGCCGGCCGTGCCCGGCGTCGGCTGGGCGGCCGGTATCGAACGTCTGGCGCTGCTGATCGGCGAGGCGCCGGCGGTATCGCGACCGGTCGCGGTGATTCCAGTAGGTGACGCGGCGGAGGGCGAGGCGCTACGACTCACCCAGGCATTGCGGGCCGCCGGGGTCGCTGCGGATCTGGCGTTCCGGGGAAACCTCAAGCGGCGGATGGCTCGTGCCGACAAGGTCAATGCGCGGGTCGCCATCCTGATTGGCGACGACGAACTGGCTGCCGGTGCCGGTACCGTTCGCGATCTGGATACCGGTTCGCAGAGGCGGATGCCGCTCGACGCCATCGTCCCGTTCCTGTGCGGGGGCGGCAGCGTGGAGGAGGCGGAAGATGTCCCTGCGAGAGAAGCTTGATACCGTCGCCCGGCGGCACAGGGAACTCTCCGACGCCATGTCTGGTCAGGGCGTCGCCGCCGAAGATTACCAGCGCATGGCCAAGGAATACGCGGAACTGATCCCGCTGGTCGAGAAGATCGGCGTGCTGGAGGCGGCGCAGCGTGAGGCGGAGGAACTGGAGTCGCTGGTCGAGGACGAAACTTCCGACCGGGAGATGCGGGCACTCGCCGAGGATGAACTGGAGGCAGTGCGCCGTCGTCTGCCTGATATCGAGCGAGCGCTGCAGCTGTTGCTCCTGCCGCGCGACGAAGCCGACGAGAAGAACGCCATCCTCGAAGTACGGGCCGGCACCGGCGGTGGCGAGGCCGCGCTTTTCGCCTCCAACCTCTTCCGCATGTATCAGCGCTATGCCGATGCCAGGGGCTGGCGTTTCGAGGTGATGAGCCTGAACGAGACCGGCATCGGCGGATACAAGGAAGCGATCGCGACCATCTCCGGCCGCAACGTCTTCGCGCGGCTGAAATTCGAGTCGGGCGTGCACCGGGTGCAGCGCATCCCCGAGACGGAGGCCGGCGGCCGCATCCATACCTCCACGGCGACTGTCGCAGTGTTGCCCGAGGCCGAGGAAGTCGATGTGGAGGTCGCGGACAAGGATCTGCGGATCGACGTGTTCCGCGCCAGCGGCCCCGGCGGCCAGAGCGTCAATACCACCGACAGCGCCGTCCGTATCACGCATCTGCCGACAGGTATCGTCGTCAGCCAGCAGGACGAGAAGTCTCAGCACAAGAACCGCGCCAAGGCGATGAAGATTCTGCGTGCGCGTCTCTACGACCTGGAACGCGCGCGTGCCGATGCGGAACGCGCGGAAGCCCGCCGCAGTCAGGTCGGCAGCGGCGACCGTTCGGAGCGCATCCGCACCTACAATTTCCCGCAGGGCCGTGTCACCGATCATCGCATCAATCTTACCCTGCACAGGATCGAGGAGATTCTGGAGGGCGATCTCGACGATCTGGTCGATGCCCTGACGGCCGAGGATGAGGCGGCAAGGCTGGCCACGGCGATATGACGGCGACCGCTGTCTCCGTCACCGCACTCCTCGCCCTGGCAGCGGAGAGGCTTGCCGGGACAGGGGCGGAGAATCCCCGGCGCGAGGCGCGCCTTCTGCTCTGCCTGGCCACCGGGCATCCGCTGGAATGGACGCTTGCTGCAGGCGACACCGCTGTTCCTGCCGCCGCCCGCGATCGCTTCCTGGACTTGGTCGCACGTCGGTCGCGCGGCGAGCCGATGGCTCGATTGCGGGGCACGCAGGAGTTCTGGAGCCTGTCGTTTGCCCTTGGCCCGGAGACGCTGATCCCCCGCCCGGACAGCGAGGCGCTGGTAGAGGCGGCTCTGGAGTTGATCGCCCCTCCCGGGGAGGGTATCGAGGTCCTCGATCTGGGTACCGGCACGGGATGTCTGCTGCTGGCCGTGCTCGAGGAACTGCCGTCGGCACGCGGTACCGGTATCGATATTTCCGAAGGCGCCGTCGCAGTGGCGCGTGACAATGCGGCGGCACTCGGGCTTGCGTCTCGATGCGCGTTTCATGTCGCCGACTGGCGCGAAGGCCCGGCGGCACTCGCGGGGCAGACGTTCGATCTGGTCCTGTGCAACCCGCCCTATGTGCCGGACGGCGAAATCGACGCACTGGCGCCTGAAGTGGCGAAGTTCGAGCCGCGCTGCGCACTCTCCGGAGGGGGCGACGGCCTCGATCCTCTCCGTGCCCTGATGCCCCTGGTAGCAGCCGTGCTCAGGCCGGGAGGGCATTTGGTAGTCGAGCTTGGAGCAGGGCAGTGGGGCAAGGCCGTTGCCATCGTCTGCGCTGTGGGACTTGACGTCGTGGGGAAGCGCAACGACCTTTCAGGCATCGTGCGCTGCCTCGTGGCAAAGGTGGCAACGGTGCGGCGGCGTCCCGCAGAAAATGCTTGGAATTCGGATTTTCCAACTTTACGGTAGTGATGCCTCGTAACGCCCGATGCGCCAAGGCGCGAAGGCTGAGGCTTCAGCCGCTAGGAAGCGACGATCAGCCGGCAGGGTCCCCGGCGGGGACCGACGATGATCGCGCCCGGGAGGGGGAACCGGATCAGCGGCCCGGATATTTTTGCGATACATCGGATGGGACCTTATGAATAAAGGACCAAACCCTAAGCGCATGCGCGGTCGGGGCAACGGCCGGGGTGGACGGAAGCACAATCCAAGGCAGAACGTATTCGACAGCAACGGGCCGGATGTCCGTATCCGCGGGACGGCCCAGCAGGTGTTGGAGAAGTATCTGTCGCTCGCGCGTGAGACGACCGCCAACGGCGATCACATCTCCGCCGAGGGCTACTTCCAGTACGCTGAGCATTACTATCGAGTCCATCAGGCGATGATGGACAACATGGACGGTGGCCGGAATCGCCGCCGCCGCGACGATCAGGACGACTCGGGCAATCCGTCCGATCGTGCGAACGGGTCGGAGCGCGACGACGACGACGAGGAGCCGCGTTATCACCAGGTCGGTGGCGGCAATGGCGACGGGCGGGAACGTGACGACGACTCCCATTACGTGGCGCGGGAGGAACGTCCCTCCCGCGAGGAACGAGCCCCCCGCGAGGAGCGAGCCTCCCGCGAGGAACGACCCCGACGTTCCGAGAAGGGTCGTTCCGATGGTGATGCCGGCGACGACACGACTCCCGACGGTGTCGAGGCGCTGCGGCCCAATGGTCAGCATGCGCTCGGCGAGATGCCGTCCCGCCAAAGGGCGGACCGCGGTGGTGAAACGTCCGACGAGTCTTCCGAGGAAACCGCCGCCTCCTGAATTAGCGCGGCCTCATACGAGGCCGCTCAGCACGTGCCCGATACCGTAGGCGATCGCCGCTGCGGCGCCGCCGATGGCTAGCGTCCCGATTCCCGAGCGCCACCATGGCGCCAGGGACCAGCGCGATTTCAGCGAGCCGATACCGAAGAACACGGCGGCGGTGAGGGCCGAGGAAAGGGCAAAGGCCTTGTCGTTTCCGATGCCGGCAAGGTAGGGCAGCAGCGGCACGACGCCGCACAACTGAAATGCGGCGAATGTGTTGAGCCCCGCCTGCAGGGGCGAGCGCGGTGCGCCGGCGAGTCCATACTCTCCGGCCATCATCGTATCGATCCAGCGTTCCCGGTCTGCGGTGACCGTCCCCACAGCCGCCGAGAGAGCCCTGCCGCGGAAACCCTGTGCCATGAAGATCTGGCGAACTTCTTCGGTCTCGCCTTCCGGCGTCGCGGCGATGTGCCGCCCCTCTACCGCACGCAGCCGCCGGTAGTCGTCGTTCTCGGCCTTGGTGCCGAGGTAGTTGCCCGCTGCCATCGAAAAGCCGTCGGCCCCCAGATTGGCGAGGCCCAGCACCACCACCACGACCGGCGACAGGTCCGCACCCACCACGCCCGAGACAACGGCGAAGGTCGTGACCGCACCGTCGATTCCCCCATACACCCAGTCCCTGAGGTAGTTCCTGCGGGTCGGTTGACTCAGCCGCAGGCGAATCGCTTCTGGATCGTGGTCATGCTCGGTCATTGAAAAACCCGTTGAGTTCGCGTGGCGCAGTTCCAATATTCTTGACGGATTAACCCTACGACCAAGAGGGGCATTGAGTCGCCGTATACGGGGCTCCGATGTCTCGTCGCAACAAGGAGCTGGGGTCTATGGAGTTCGAGAAGTTTACCGAGCGTCTGCGCGGCTTCGTGCAGGCGGCTCAATCGCTGGCGCTGCGGGAAGGCCATCAGCGGCTGGCTCCCGATCATATCCTCAAGGTGCTGCTGGACGATCCGGAAGGTCTGGCATCCGGCTTGATTGCGCGGGCGGGCGGTGACGCGCGCCGCGCCCTGACGGCCGTGGAAGGATCCCTTGGAAAGATTCCGAAGGTCGAAGGTGCCGGGGCCGAAAACCTTTTCCTCGCGCGGGAAACGGCTCAGCTGTTCGAGCAGGCGAAGAAACAGGCCGAAAAGGCCGGAGACCGTTTTGTCACGGTCGAGCAGATGTTGCTGGCGCTTGCGCTCGGTACCTCGACCTCCTCGGGCAAGGCGCTGGCGGACGTCGGCGTCACGCCGCAAGCCCTGAACACCGCCATCCAGGAATTGCGCAAGGGCCGTACCGCAGACACCGCCTCGGCCGAGCAGGGATACGATGCCCTGAATCGGTATGCCCGCGACGTCACGGCGGAAGCGCGGAAGGGAAAGCTCGATCCCGTTATCGGACGTGATGAGGAGATCCGCCGGACCATCCAGGTGCTTTCGCGTCGCACCAAGAACAATCCGGTCCTGATCGGCGAGCCAGGCGTGGGCAAGACGGCAATCATCGAGGGATTGGCTCAGCGGATCGTCAACGGCGACGTCCCCGAGAGCCTGAAGAACAAGAAGCTGATGGCGCTGGATCTCGGGGCGCTGGTCGCGGGCGCGAAGTTCCGTGGTGAGTTCGAGGAGCGGCTCAAGGCGGTTCTGCAGGAAATCACCGCGGCGGCCGGAGACGTCATCCTGTTCATCGACGAGATGCATACCCTTGTCGGGGCGGGCGCCGCCGAGGGCTCTATGGACGCGTCGAACCTGTTGAAGCCGGCGTTGGCGCGGGGCGAACTTCACTGTGTCGGAGCGACCACGCTCAAGGAATACCGCAAGCACGTCGAGAAGGACGCGGCGTTGGCCCGGCGCTTCCAGCCCGTATTCGTCTCGCAGCCCTCGGTCGAGGAGACCATCTCGATCCTCCGCGGCATCAAGGAAAAGTACGAACTGCATCACGGCGTACGCATCACGGATGGCGCTCTCGTGGCAGCGGCCACACTCTCCAACCGCTACATCACCGACCGTTTCCTGCCGGACAAGGCGATCGACCTGATCGATGAGTCAGCGAGTCGCATGCGCATGGAGGTGGATTCCAAGCCGGAGGAAGTCGACGAGATCGACCGCCGGCTGATCCAGCTCAAGATCGAGCGCGAGGCGCTGCGGAAGGAGGCCGACGAGGCATCGCGAGAACGGCTCCTCGCGCTGCAGGAGGAGATCGGCGAGCTGGAGGAGGAGTCCGGCCGCCTGACTGAAAAGTGGCAGTCGGAGAAGCAGAAGCTGGCCGATTCCACGAGACTGAAGGAGCAACTCGACCACGCGCGCAACGAACTCGAGATCGCGCAGCGCGAGGGCGAACTGGCCCGCGCCGGCGAGCTGCTCTACGGCATTATGCCCGAGCTTGAGCGCAAGATCGCCGCGGCTGACGGGGCGGGCCAGGAGCAGATGGTCAACGAGGCGGTAACCGACGAGCATATCGCTCAGGGCGTCTCGCGGTGGACCGGCATACCGGTCGACAAGATGCTGGCGAGCGAGCGCGAGAAGCTGCTGCAGATGGAGGCGGTCCTCCGCAAGCGTGTCGTTGGCCAGGAGGAAGCGGTTGCTGCCGTCAGCAACGCCGTGCGCCGGGCCCGCGCAGGGCTGCAGGACGACCGCCGCCCTGTCGGCTCCTTCCTGTTCCTGGGCCCGACCGGCGTCGGCAAGACGGAACTTTGCAAGGCGCTGGCCTCATTCCTGTTCAACGACGACTCGGCGATGATCCGCGTCGATATGTCGGAGTACATGGAAAAACACGCCGTCGCCCGCCTGATCGGTGCGCCGCCCGGCTATGTCGGTTACGAGGAGGGAGGCGCCTTGACTGAAGCGGTCCGGCGGCGTCCGTACCAGGTGATCCTCTTCGACGAGGTCGAAAAGGCGCATCCCGACGTCTTCAATGTGATGCTGCAGGTGCTGGACGACGGCCGTCTGACCGACGGCCAGGGACGCACCGTCGACTTCCGCAACACGCTGATCGTCCTGACTTCCAACCTCGGTTCCGAGTATCTCGCGGCGCAGCCCGAAGGCGAGGATGTCGAGGAGGTGCGCGGCCAAGTGATGGAGGTCGTGCGCACTGCGTTCCGCCCGGAGTTCCTCAACCGGCTGGACGAGATCATCCTGTTCCGCCGGCTCACGCGGGAGCTGATGGACGATATCGTGGAAATCCAGCTTCAGCACTTGCGGGGTTTGCTGGCGGACCGGAAGATCACGCTGGAGCTTGATATCTCGGCGCAGCGGTGGCTGGCCGAGAAGGGTTATGATCCGACCTATGGCGCCCGTCCGCTCCGCCGCGTCATCCAGCGTGCGCTGCAGAACCCGCTGGCCAGCCTGATCCTGGAGGGCAAGGTTCGTGACGGCGATCCGGTCAGCGTTACGGCGGAAGAGGCCGGCCTGATGATCAACGGCGCCCCGGTGTCGGCCGCGGCGGCATGACCGGTCGCGGCAAGCGGCGTCAACGCCGCCTGCCGCTTTCGGGAAGGGGAGAGCGGATGCGCCGCCTCGACGGCGGGGCCGGCGGCCGTGCGCCGAGCAGCCCGGCCAGCCAGAGGCCGCACAGGAAGCCGCCGATATGGGCCCACCAGGCGATCTCCCTGCCGTACTCGGGCTGCATCAGGTTGCCGGCGCCCGACAACATCTGGATGATGAACCAGATGCCGGCATAGACCGTTGCCGGGAAGCTCCAGACCAGCGGGATCAGCCCGATGGGGAACAGCATCAGCACCCGCTCGCGGGGGAACGCGATGCTGAACGCGCCGAGGACTCCGGCTATGGCCCCGGAGGCACCCAGCGCCGGCACCGTCGAGGTCAGGTTGAAGGCGAAGTGGCCGGCGCTGGCGGCTATGCCGAACACCAGGTAACCGATAGCGAACCGGACCGGACCGAGCCGGGCCTCCAGCGGTCTGCCGAAGAGCCACAGCGTCCACATGTTGACGCCAAGGTGCAGCCAGCCTGCATGCAGGAAGGCGTTGGTCAGCAACGGCAGGAAGTTGTTTGGATCCAGTCCTGCCGCCCGTGCCACGTCCGGGTAGGCGTAACGTGCCGGCACGAGCGCGAACTCGTAGATGAAGTGCAGGTAGGCCCGCGGGCCGAGCGTCGCCGGGATCAGAAACAGCAGCAGATTGACGACCAGCAGAGTCCAGACCGCGGGCGTGGGCCGGTCGACAGGCACGGAAGTGCGCAACGGGATCATGGTCCGCGCACCCTAGAGCATGTCGCTGGCGGGCGGAATTGCCGCAGGTGGGCGGGCGTGAACCTGTGCCGCGCCTGTGTATCGCGGCCCGTTCGACGGCCCGGGATCAGCGAATCAGCAGACGGGAGCGGCGCAAGCCTCCGCCGATGCCTGGCGGGTGGTGCCCGATATCGCGACGTAACGCGCGTCGATGGCGCCGGCCGCCTGCTTGAAACGCTTGAGTTCCGCGCCGGCCAGCACTCGGCCTGCCGGGAAGCGTACGGTCAGTGGATTGACCTTATTGCCGTTCAGGTGCACCTCGTAGTGCAGGTGCGGGCCGGTGGACAGGCCGGTCGTGCCGACATAGCCGATGATCTCGCCCTGCTCTACACGGCCACCCCGGCGGATGCCTTTCCCCAGGCTGCGCATGTGCGCGTAGGCTGTTTCGTATTCCGAGTTGTGGCGGATGCGGACATAGATGCCGTAGTTGCCGTTGCGGCCAGCGTAGTCGATCACCCCGTTGCCTGCTGCGTAGATCGGTGTGCCGGTCGGCGCGGCGAAATCCAGCCCGCGATGCATCCGGGTATAGCCGAGCACCGGATGATGCCGTTTGCCGAAGCGCGAGCTGATGCGCGCGCCGTCGACCGGCGTGCGCAACAGGGTCTTGCGGACGCTCCGCCCGTTGGCGTCGTAGTAGTCGACGACGCCGTCTGCCGTGGCGTAGCGGTAGATCGAGTACTCCTTGCCGCTCAGTATCAGCCGGGCATGCAGCAACTTGCCGGCGCCGACCTTGCGGCCGTCCTCGTCGGCGAGTTCCTCATACATCGCCCGGAAGCGGTCGTCGGGCTGCAGGTCGCGCTGGAAATCGACGTCGAACGAATAGGCCCGGATCAGTTCGAGGACGATCGGTACGGGAACGTCCTGCCGGGTAGTATCCACGAACAGGCTGGTCTGGATGCGTCCCTCGCTGACCACCATACGCGAGGTGATGACCTTTTCCACCTCGTCGACGACATAGCCCCCCTCGGGCTGGCGACGCACCACCACGTTGCGGCGGAAATCAGGTTCCAGCATCAGTTCGGCGAGTCGTTCGCCAGCAGTGGCATTAACGTCGGTGTCCTCCTCGAACACCACCTGCAGCATCTGGCCCGGGCGCAAGGAACGGGGATCGTAGACGTCGCGCAACGCGACGATCGCCTCGTGTGCGTCCTGACGCGGCACGCTTGCCTTGACCAGCAGATTCATCAGAGTATCGCCGCTGCGTACCGTAAGCTCCTCGATGCGCCGGGCCAGTTCGGCGCCGCTGCTGGGGGAGGGCAGGGCCGCGGCCTGCTGTTCGAACTGTACGCTCCCGGCCTTCGTCTCCGGCGTCTGTCCGCCCTTCACCGACGCGGGCGTCGCGTTGCCCGGGCCGCGGGCCTCCACCACGCCGGCGGCAAGGATCAGCCCGATGGCGAGAAGGATATGAAACCATTCGCCGCTCAGGCGCGGAAAGGCTTGGAGTCTCACCACGCGGTATCCTTCGTCTGCTCGTCTGGAACGAGGCCAAGATGTCGCTTGGCCGCTTGTTTTGTCAAATGGTTAATTCCGTAGAATCAAGAGCCTGTGGATAGTTTTTGAATTAGCGACTCGCGATTTTCCCATAACGGGAGAAATTCCGCAGACGAATTGTACGGGGGCGTCCGGTCTTGATTGGGCGGGAGATTCTGTACTGGCGGGCATCGGCTATTTTCCTTGCGGAACGTAAGTCGAACATGTCCCCCGGGTCCTCGCCGGCGCTACGACCCGCGGCAAGATCAACGTGGTCGCGCGAGAAAGGTTTCAATTTTGTTTGACACTCTCCGGGGCACTGCGTATAACCCCGCCTCCCGGCGTTCGGGGGAGATGGTCTCCCGGACGCCGGCCGTTCTTTGACATAGTAGAAACGGGAAGGGACACGCGGGCGGCGGTGTTTGTGTTTGTCT
>JBBDQX010000227.1:0-15259 GCA_040905765.1 Acetobacterales bacterium | reverse complement strand
TCGATGCCGGTGTCGCGGCGCGGGCATTCGTCGGCCAACACCAGCCGCGCATCGGCACCGATGAGCGGGTGGATCTCCTCGCGGAAGCGGCCGGAGTCCTGCGCCGCCACGGCCTTGCGGTGGCTGCCGAGCGCAAAGGCATCCTGGCGGGCGCGCGAGATCTGGTGTACCCGGGCCACCGTCTCCGCCGCGGCGCCCATGTCCGGATCGCCGACCGCGTCGGGTGCGAAACGCGCGCGCTCGACGAAGCGCGGCGTGCGATGCAGCGCCGCCGGCTTCTCCACCCGCCAGGGAGCGGTGCTGGGGCTCTCGACGCCGCCGGCAAGATAGACCTCGCCGGCGCCGGCCTCGACCAGGCGGGCCGCGAGGATCACCGCCTCGAGCCCGGAGCCGCACTGCCGGTCGACCGTCAGGCCGGGTACGGAGTCCGGCAGGCCCGCGGCGAGGGCGGCGACGCGCGCCGGGTTACCGCCCGGCCCGGCCGCGTTGCCCAGGATCACGTCGTCGACAGTGCCGCCGTCCAGCCCCGCCTCGTCCAGCAGGGACGCGAGCAGCGGCGCGGCCAGCGCCTCTATCGGCAAAGTACGCAGCGCACCGCCGATGCGGCCTACCGGCGTGCGGCGTGCGGCGGCGGCGACCGCGCGCATCATCCGATCTCCCGCATCCGGTCGACGGACTCGCGCAGGGCGGCGCGCGCCATCTTGTCGGCGCCGGTGAGCGGCACGGAATCGAGCACGAAGAAGCGCCGCGGGCACTTCGTGCGGGGCAGCCGCACCGCGCAGGCATCGCGCAGGGCGGCACGGTCGAGCGCCCGCCCGTCCCGCCATGTCACGGCGGCGCAAACCACCTCGCCCCACTCCGTATCCGGCAACCCGAAGGCGATGGCGTCGGCGACGTCGTCGACCGCCTTCACCGCCGCCTCGACCTCGCCCGGCCAGACGTTGATACCGCCGGTGATGATCTTCTCTCCGGCGCGGCCGTCGAGATGGAGGAAGCCCTGCGCGTCGAAATGGCCGAAGTCGCCGACGGTGGCCCAGCCGTCGGCGTCGACGCGGAAGCCGCCGGGCCGGCCACCGCCGACATAGCCGTCGCACATCCCGGCGCTGCGGATGCGCACCTCGCCGGTTTCCCCCGCCGGAGCCCGGACGCCGTCGTCGCGGAACACCGCCGCCTCGACACCAGGAAACGGCCGCCCGACGCTGTCCGACGGCGCGCCGTCGGACGGACGGGAGAGGCTGACGAAGCCGAGCTCGGAGGCGCCGTAGTACTCGATCACCTCGGCGTTCGGGAAGGCGCGGGCGAGCGGCTCGCGCTGCGTCGGGCACAGCTTGGCCCCCGCCGAGACCACCGCCCGCACGGAGGGCAGCGGCTCGTCCGCCGCCTCCGCCAGCCGCCGGGCCATGGTCGGCACGACGAACAGGTGCGTGGCGGACATCCGGGTCGCCTGGTCGAGGCACTCGCGCGCGTCGAAGCGCCGCAGCAACGCCGCCTCGGCACCGCAGTCGAGCGCCGCCAGCACCGGGAACAGGGTGAGCGTGGCGGCGATCGACCCCGGCGCCAGCACCCGCGACTCCGGGCAGATGCCGAACGCCTGCCGGGCCGGGCCGAAGGCCGAGGTCCAGGACGCATGGCTGCGCCGCCAGGCGCAGGGCACGCCAGTGGTGCCGGAGGTGAAGCCGATCAGGAAGGGGTCGTCGTCGGCAACCGTCGGCAACCGCGCCGGCCGAAGATGGGGCAGCTCCTCAGCGGACCGCACGTCGCCGCCGAGCCCGGCCCCAAGTCCGGCTATGGCCCGCTCGCGCACCGCGGCCGGCCAGGCGGAGTCGAGCAGCACCGCGACGCCGCCGCCGAGCCAGATGCCGAGCAGCAGCTCCATCGCGCCCATGCGATTGGCGACGTCGACGGTTAGCACCGGGCGCTCGTCCGGCAGCGCGGCGACGCGGCGGGCGACGCCGGTGACGCGGCGACGCAGCGCGCCGATGCGGCACAGCCGGTCGTCGAATCGCAGCGCCGGGCGGCGCTCGTCGGTCCGCGTCAGCCAGTCAGTGACGGGCACCGTCCGGCTCCTCGATGACGGGGAAGCTGTGCTTGATAGCGACGGCGACGGTGGCGGCGACCATCGCCTTGACGATGTCGCCGGGCAGGAAGGCGGCGGCGCCGGTCATGGCGGTCCAGAGCGAGAGTCCGGCGGAAGCGGCCAGCCACGGCACGCCGAGGAGATAGACGACGCCGACGCCGCCCACGAGGTTGCCGAACAGCGCGCGCTTCCAGTCGTAGGCCGCCCACATCCGCTCGGTCAGCCAGCCGACGACGAAGGCACCGGGGGCGAACCCGAGGATGAAGCCGGCGGAGGGACCGGCGAAGACACCGAGGCCGCCCCGTCCGCCGGACAGCACCGGCAGCCCGATGGCGACGAGGGCGACGAAGACGAGGACGGCGAGGAAGCCACGCCGCGCGCCGAGGATCGAGCCGGCGAGCATGACGCCGAGCGTCTGGGCGGTGACCGGCACCGGCAGCAGCGGCACCGGGATCGGCGGCAGCAGCCCCAGCGCCGCGACGACGGCGGCGAATAGGGCGATGTTCACGAGGTCGCGAGTCGGCACTCGCTTGATAGGGCGTGGCGCAGGGACAAAGCCGCAGGATTCGGGCCCATAAACCGAAAGAGCATTCTCTTCGAAGGCGCGATCATAGGCAGCACGAGCAGCTTTACTGCCAAGCACTTCATAAGCGGATCGAATTGCCCTGAATTCGTCTGCCGCAAGATCGTTCTTCGGATTTACATCTGGGTGATGCTTTTTGGCTAATAGCCGGTATGCAGCATGTATCTCTGCATCTGAGGCAGTCCGTCGCACTCCCAATGTGGCGTAGTGGTCAATCATTTGCTGTGGCTTGTGATGAAGTGAGACCTACGACCATCGGATGTAACCTCGAGCTGTCATCCCCATTGGCTCAGGCTGCTAACGATAGTAAGAGCCGATGACTTCTAGTGTATTTCCCCGGCCAGATCATCCAGCGTTCGTAGAAATTGCCATGATCGAGCTGACCCATGTCCACCGCCGCTACGGCGCCGTCGAGGTGCTGCGGGACATCGACCTGCGGATCGCCGAGCGGCGCGTGGCGGTGATCGGCGCCAACGGCTCCGGCAAGAGCACGTTCGCGCGGCTGCTCAACGGCCTGGTGCTGCCGAGCGAGGGGCTGGTCACGGTCGACGGCATCGACACGCGCAGGCAGGCCGCAGCGGTGCGGCGGCGCGTCGGATTCGTGTTCCAGAATCCCGATCACCAGATCGTCTTCCCGGTGGTCGAGGAGGACGTCGCCTTCGGCCCGAAGAACCAGAAGCTGCCGAAGGACGAAGTGGCGCGCCGCGTCGACGCGATCCTCGAGCGGACGGGGCTGGCGCGGCTGCGCGACCGCCCGACCCACCTGCTGAGCGGCGGCGAGAAGCAGATGCTGGCGCTCGCCGGCGTTCTGGTGATGGAGCCGGCGCGGCTGGTGCTGGACGAGCCGCTGACGCTGCTGGACCTGCGCAACAGGCGCCGGGTCGCGGCATTCCTCGACGCCCTCGCGCAGCCGCTGGTGATGGTGACGCACGACCTCGACATGATCGCCGGCTGGGACAGGGTGCTGGTGTTCGACGAGGGGCGGGTGGCGATGGACGCCGTGCCGGCCGAGGCGGTGCCGTTCTACCGGGAGCTGATGTCGCGATGATGGGCCTGTACGTGCCGGGCTACAGCCCCGTCCACCGGCTGGGCGCCGCGCCGAAGCTGCTGGCGCTGATGCTCGCCGGCATCGGCGCGTTCTTCCTCGAATCGCTGCCCGCCCTCGCGGCGGCCAACCTGCTGGCGGTGGCGCTCTATGCCGTCGCGGGACTGCCCCTTGCCGAGACCACGCGGCAGCTCCGGCCGGTGGCGATCCTGCTCGCGTTCATCTTCCTGTTCCATCTGCTGCTGACCGAGTGGCAGAGCGGCCTGTCCGTGGTGCTGCGCATCTCGGCGCTGGTGCTGCTGGCGACGCTGGTGACCCTGACGACCCGGCTGTCGGACATGACCGATACCCTGACCGCGGCGCTGACGCCGCTGCGCCGCGTCGGCGTCAGCCCGGCCAGGGTCGGCCTCGTGCTGACGGTGGCGGTGCGGCTGGTGCCGCTGCTGCTCGGCGAGCTGGGCCGCGTGCGCGAGGCGCAGAAGACGCGCGGGCTGGAGCGCAGCGTGGTGGCGCTGATGGTGCCGTTCCTGATCGGGGCGCTGCGCCTGTCGCGCGACATGGGGGACGCCATCGAGTCTCGGGGATTCGATCCCGACTAGGGTGCCGCGAACAGAAGGGAAACCAATGGTCAACCGCATCGTCTATCTGGAGCCGCATGTCGCGGCGGTGCAGGCACAGCTGCAGGCGCTGGTGCCCGACGGGTTCGAGATGGTCTTCGCCACCGGCCGGGAGGAGGACGAACACGCCGCGCTGATGCGCGACGCCGACTACGCCATCGTGTCGAGCAACAAGGTCACCGCCCGGATGATCGACGGCGCGGAGCGGATGACGCTGATCCACCGCTGGGGCATCGGCATCGACCTGATCGACGTCGAGGCCTGCCGGCGCAACGGTATCGGCCTGGCCGTCACCCACGGAGTCAACGCCGCGCCGGTCGCCGAGATGGCGGTGGCGCTGACGCTCGACGTGCTGCGGCAGGTCAGCCTCGCCGACCGCGCCATGCGAGAGGGGCGATGGCTGAAGAACGAGTTGCGCGTCACCGCCAGCAGCCTGATGCGCAAGACGGTCGGCGTCGTCGGCATGGGCAACATCGGCCGCGCCTACGTCCGGCTGCTGCGCGGCTTCGACTGCACGGTGCTGTACACCAAGCGCAACCGGCTGCCGGAAGCGGAGGAGAAGGCGCTGGGCCTGACCTACGCGACGTTCGGCGAGATCCTGGAACGGGCCGACGTCGTCTCGCTGCACTGCCCGCTGACCGACGAGACGCGCGGCCTGGTCGACGCCGCGGTGCTGCGGCGAATGAAGCCCCGGGCGGTACTGATCAACGTCGCGCGCGGCGAGATCGTCGTCGAGGAGGACCTGGTCGCGGCGCTGAGGGAAGGCGTCATCGCCGGCGCCGGCATCGACGTCTAAGGCGTCGAGCCGCTGCCGGACGGCCACCCCTACCGCACGCTCGAGACGGCGGTGCTGACGCCGCACGCCGGCGGCAGCGTCGCCGACAACCTGCTGAACATGGGCCGGCACGTCATGGCCAACATCGAGAAGGTCGCGCGCGGCGAAACGCTGCGGCCGCAGGACGTGGTGGTCGCCCCGGGTCGCTAGCGCGGCCGGCTTTCGCGAATCCGGCCCGGCCGCCGCATCGCACGCACCACCGGCCGCGCCGGCGCCTTCAGCAGCTCCCACAGCAGCCAGCCGGCGACGAGGCCGGCGAAGGCATAGGCGAGGCTGACGGTGTCGAGCGGCAGCGCCGGCTGGAAGTCGTTCAGGGTGTTGCGGGCGATGCCCCAGTCGGCATGGCGCAGGAACGCGAGCGGCCGTTCCAGCGCGCCGCCGCCGGCCAATGCATCGTAGGCGCGCGCGAGCTCGTCGACCCGCGCGGCGGCGCCGCCGGCGAGCTTGTCCCGCACCGCGGGCTCGAGGTCGCGGTGGACGGGGCCTTCCAGCACCTCGCGGAGCGTGCGCTCGGCCTCGTCGAGATGGCCGGCCAGGCGCTGCCGGTACTGCTGGATGAAGGTCAGGAACTGCGACGCGGACAGGCCAGCCACGGCACCGAAGACCGTGGCGACCAGACTGTCGCAGCGCCGGAGAAGCCAGTCCATCAGGTCCCGGTGGTCAATCCGCCCCCGCCGCCTCGGCCGCCTCGGCCTCGGACGCCTTCTGCTGCCAGCGCTCGCGCACCCGCGTCCAGTGGGCCGCAGCCGCGCCCGCGGCCGCCTCCGGGTCGCGCTTACGCAGCGCGGCGACGATCTCCCGATGATCGGCGTTCGCTCGTAGCAGGTCCGCCGAGGTGACCGCGAAGCGGGCGCGGAACAGCCGCAGCTCCTTCTCGACGCCGAGGTAGAGCTCGGTCATGCGGGGCCAGCCGGAATAGGACAGCGTGCGGGCGTGGAAATCGAGGTTGAGCGGGTAGTAGGCCTCGGCATCTCCGGCCGCCGCCGCGGCCTGCATCCGCTCGACCAGCGCCTCCAGCGCCTCGAGCTGGGCCGGCGCGATCCACGCGGCGAGACGGGCGAGGCCGGCGGTGTTGAGCGCCTGGCGGATGTGGTGGAGCTCGAATGCCTCCTCGAAGGTCAGCTTG
This sequence comes from Acetobacterales bacterium, assembly GCA_040905765.1. Lineage (GTDB taxonomy): Bacteria > Pseudomonadota > Alphaproteobacteria > JBBDQX01 > JBBDQX01 > JBBDQX01. The sequence goes on along the minus strand of JBBDQX010000227.1, from coordinate 8,976 downwards.
CGGACGAAGGCGCCACGGTTGACGATCACCTCCAGCAGGCGCGCCTGCTCGAGCTTGCGGCAGGCCTCGCGCACCGGGCCGCGGCTGACGCGCAGCCGGGCGGCGAGCGCGTTCTCGTTGACCCGCGCGCCGGGCGACAGCTCGCCGCTGGCGATCATCCGCTCGATCTCGCGCGCGACGATCTCCGGCAGCGACTGGCTGCGCAGGAAAGCGATCGCCGCGTCGGGGTCGCCGGTATCCGGCGTTTTCTGTACCCTGTCCTCGCTCATCGGGCCCTCATGCTGGGGAATCCTGTAGCCGAGGGAAGCTCGCCCGGCAAGCCGGCTACCGGCCGGCTCCCTGTGGGCATCGGCGAAATCGCCCCTATAATGCCGCCCTTCCGCGACCGATCCGCCCCGGACGGAGATCCCGATGCACAGGCTCACGCTCGACGCCGCCAGCACGATCGTCGACCGCGCCCTCGCGAAAGGACGGGAGATGGCACTGCCGCCGCTCACCGTGGTCGTGCTCGACGCCGGCGGGCACATGGTGGCGATGAAGCGGGAGGACGGCTCCAGCCTGCTGCGCCCGGACATCGCCGGCGGCAAGGCCTGGGGCACGCTGGGCATGGGCTTCGGCGGCCGGGAGCTGGCCCGCCGCGCGGCTGCCGGCGGCATGCGCGGCGTGCTGTTCTCCGGCTGGGACGGCCGCATGGTGCCGGTGCCGGGCGGCGTGCTGATCCGCAACGCCGATGGCGAGATCGTCGGGGCCGTCGGCATCAGCGGCGCCTCGTCGCTGGACGACGAGGCCTGCGCCGTGGCCGGCATCGACGCCGCCGGCCTGGTCGCGGATACCGGCGAATCCGAAGAAGACGACTGACAACCAGGGAGCAAGGCGTGGCGAAACGCACCGCACGGAAGCAGAAATTCGACCCGATCACCGTCGAGATCCTCTGGACCCGCCTGGTCAGCATGATCGACGAGGCGAGCGCCACGCTGTGGCGCACCTCGTTCTCGACGCTGGTGCGCGAGGCCAACGACTTCGCCATCGTGCTCACCGACCTGCGGGGCCGCTCGCTGGCGCAGTCGTCGGCCAGCATCCCGTCCTTCATCGGCACGCTGCCGCGCACCGTCGGGCATTTCCTGAAGCGCTTCCCGATCGAGACGCTGAAGCCGGGCGACGTGCTGACCACCAACGACCCGTGGCTGGCGACCGGCCATATCCACGACATCAACATCTGCATGCCGGTGTTCCGAAACGGCAAGCCGATCGCGATGATCGCCGCCTGCTCGCACGTACCGGACATCGGCGGGCGCATCCGCGGCGCCGGCGTGCGCGAGATCTTCGAGGAGGGGCTGCAGCTGCCGATGGTCTACCTGATGCGCGAGGGCCGCATCGAGCAGTCCATCGTCGACATCATCGAGCGCAACGTGCGCGTGCCGGCGCAGACCATGGGCGACGTCTGGGCGCAGGTCTCGGCGGCGCACCTGATGGCGGACCGGCTGAACACCTTCCTCGACGAGACCGGCATCGACCTCGACGGCTTCGGCGAGGAGATCCGCCGCCGGTCCGAGACGGCCATGCGCGACGCCATCCGCGCGGTGCCTAACGGCGAGTACCGGTCGCGCTGGGAGATCGACGTGTTCGGCGAGCCGATCGTGCTGGCCGCGAAGGTGACGGTGAAGGACAGCGAGATCGCCATCGACTACACCGGCTCGTCGCCGCAGGTGCCGCGCTCGGTCAACGTCACGCCGAGCTACTGTTTCGCGTACTCGGCCTACGGCCTGAAGAGCATGCTGTCGCCGAACATCCCGAACAACGACGGCAGCTTCATGCCGATCAGCACCTGGGCGCCCGAGGGCACCATCCTGGCGCCGCGCTACCCGGCGGCGTCGGGCGCGCGCAACGCCGTCGGGCAGTGCCTGCCCGGCCTGGTGATGGAGGCGCTGGCCGACGTCCTGCCGAACCGCGTACTGGCCGGCGGCTCGCTGAGCTGCTCCTTCGCCATGACCGGCGAGATGCAGGGCCGCCGCTACGCCGTCATCAACTTCATCAACGGCGGCCAGGGCGGCGGCGAGAACCATCACGGCACCTCGACCATCTCGTTCCCCAGCAACGTCGGCAACACGCCGATCGAGGTGATGGAGACCAACGCACCGGTGCGCGTGCTGAAGCGCGAGCGGATGCAAGGCTCCGGCGGGCGCGGCCGGTTCCCGGGCGGCGACGGCTCGGTGATGGAGTTCGAGGTGACGTCGGAGTCCCCGGCGGTGATCTCCTTCATCCTCAGCCGCGTGCTGACGCCGGCACCCGGACTTCAGGGCGGCGGAGACGGCCGGCGCGGCAAGCTGACGATCAACGGCAAGCCGATCGACGCCGCCGAGCACCAGGTGGTCAGGCAGGGCGACCGGGTGGTGATGCAGACGGCGAGCGGCGGCGGCTTCGGCCGCGCCGCCTGACAGGGAGAGGAAGATGGCGGATCAGTGGGTTGTCTGGTTCAACGGCGAGATCGTTCCCGAGCACGAGGCGCGGGTACCGTTCCGCGACCGCGGCTTCAAGTACGGCGACGCGGTGTTCGACACCACCCGCACCTTCGGCCACCGCATCTTCAAGCTGGACGAGCACATTGACCGGCTGTTCCGCAGCCTGAAGTACATGCGCATCGACCCCGGCGTCGACCGCGCCACCCTGGTCCGCGCCACCGAGGAGGTGACGGCGGAGAACCTGAAGAACGTCGGCAAGGACGAGGACATCTGGGTGACGCAGCGGATCACCCGCGGCATGGAGGAGGCCGACCGCGCCCAGTGGCCCGGCTATCCGGCGAACACGGTGATCGTCGAGAGCCGGCCCCTGCCCTATCGCCAGCGCGGAAAGCTGTTCCGCAACGGCATGGACGTGATCTTCCCGTCGATCCGCCGCCCCGCCCCCGACACGGTGAGCCCGCGCGCCAAGACCAACAACTACCTCAACCTGGCGCTCGCCGACCTGGAGGTGAAGGCGCAGAACCCGGAGGCGGTGTCCGTCCTGCTCGACACCCACGGCAACCTCGCCGAGGGGCGCGGCAGCAACATCTTCCTGGTGCGCGACGGCGTCGTGCTGACCCCGCGCGAGCGCTTCGTGCTGCCCGGCGTCAGCCGCGCTACGGCCGTCGAACTGGCGCGGAAGAACGGCATGACGGTGGAGGAGACCGACCTCGACCTCTATGACGCGCTCAATGCCGACGAGGCGTTCATCACCTCGACCAGCTACTGCATCTGTCCGGTGCGCAGCTTCAACGGCGAGGGCATCGGCGATGGAACGATCCCCGGCCCGGTGACCAGGCGGCTGATCGACGCCTATGTCGACCTCGTCGGCTGCGACTGGTACGGCCAGTATTTGCGGCACGCCAACACCTGAGCATCAGGTGTCGACCGTTGACAAAATTTACGCGGCCTATAGGTTTTTGCGCCGAGGGAAAGACACAAACCGCAAAGCCCTCGCGTCGGGAGACTCATAGCGGCCAGTAAAAGCCGCCTGCCGAAATCCGGTGATGCGACCGTCGGGTCTGCCGACGCGGCGTTTTGGCCGCGTGTCTTTCCGACACCGCTGGCAAGCGAGTCCGCTTCCATGCGGTGAGTGGCCGTCCGGGTTCGCCGGGCGGCGCTTGATTCGGCCTTCCCCGGAAGGCCTTCACGGAGCAGGAGGAGGCAGTATGAAACGTCTCGCATTGGCAACGGTGGCAGCCGTCGCGTTCGGCGGCCTGTACGCCGGGACGGCATCCGCACAACAGAATGTTTTCACGGTCGGCACCGCCGGCGTCACCGGCAGCTTCTACCCGAGCGGTGGCTACGCCTGTAACTACCTGAACAGGAGCCGGCAGGAGTACGGGCACAATTACCGCTGCGTCGTCGAAAGCACGCAGGGCTCGGTCTCCAACCTGCGCAACCTGCAGAGCGGCGACCTCGATCTCGGCTTCGCGCAGGCCGATCTTCAGTACCACTCCTACAACGGCACCGGCGCCTTCGAGAAGGACGGCGCCAACAAGGGCCTGCGCTACATCATGACCTTCACGGTCAACCGCCTCCATCTGGTGAGCCGCGAGGATACCGGGATCAAGGGTATCAGCGACCTTAAGGGGAAGCGGGTGAACAGCGGCAATCCCGGTTCCGGCACAGAGGCCACGTCCTACATGACCCTGAAGTACTGGGGCATGGACAAGGACGACCTCGGCCTCGACTCCAAGCTGACCTCGCGCGAGCAGTCGTCGGCTCTGTGCGACAACAAGGTCGACGCGTTCTTCTATCCGACGGCGCCGGGCGTTGCCGCCATCGGCGAGGCGTTCGATACCTGCAACGCGGTGATGGTCGACCTCGACGGGCCCGAGTTGCAGAAGCTGCTGAGCGAGCACCCGTACTATGGTCGGGTTCCGGTTTCGGCCGGCACCTACACCGGCTCGAAGGAAGTCCACACCTTCGGCTACGGCGCTACGCTGGTGGCGACCGATCGCCTGCCCGACGACTTCGGCTACTTCTTCACCAAGGCGGTGTTCGAGAATTTTGACGCGTTGAAGCAGGCGTCCAGCATCTTCGAGAGCATGTCCAAGGAGATTTCCGCGGGCTTCGGCCGCTCGGGCGTTCCGTGGCAGCCGGGCGCAGAGCGCTACTTCAAGGAAGTCGGCCTGATCAAATAAGGGACCACTTACTTCTCTGAAAGCTGGCGGGACGGCCTGTGCCGTCCCGCCATTTAATCGGTTAACGCGCAAGTTATTCGTTAGATGCTTTTCGCCCTCACGGGCGCCCTGCAACGGATTACCACTATATAGAGGCACGAATGGCCGCCCAGCAGGACGAGGGTCTCGCTCTTTCCCGCGACGAAATCGACCGCATGGTGCGCGAGCACGATATCGGCGGTCGCCGGCCCGGCCCGGCGGTTTCCAGCTTCCTCTGGTGGACGGCGCTCGCCTGGGCGGTGTTCCAGATCTACATCAACTCTCCCTGGATGTTCTGGATCGGCCAGCACGTCTGGACCGGCCTGCTGATGGGTCAGGCACAGTCGCGGCTGGTCCACTACGCTTTCGCGGTCCTGCTCGTTTTCTGCACCTACCCGGCCCTGGCCCGCTCTCCGCGCGACCGGGTTCCGCTGAGCGACTGGATGTTCGGGCTGCTCGCCGCCTCCGGCTCCCTGTATTTCTTCGTATTCTACGAATCGGTCTCGGCGCGGGCCGCCGCGCCGACCACGGCGGACATCGTGTTCTCCATCATCGGCATGATCGGCCTCATCGAGGCCACACGCCGCGCGGTCGGTTTGCCGCTGATGATCGTCGGAATGATCTTCCTCAGCTACGCTTTCGTCGGACCGTACCTCCCGGAGGTCCTGGCACACACTACGAAAAGCCTCGGCCGCGTCTCCGATCACATGTGGATATCGACAGAGGGCGTGTTCGGCATCACGCTCGGCGTGTCGTCGAGCCTGGTGTTCCTGTTCGTCACCTTCGGCTCGCTGCTGGAGCGTGCCGGGGCCGGCAACTGGTTCATCAAGCTATCGTTCAGCGTGCTCGGCCACCTGCGCGGAGGGCCGGCGAAAGCCGCCGTGGTGTCCTCGGCTTTGATGGGCGTGGTCTCCGGCTCCGCCCTCGCCAACGTGGTGACGACCGGCACGTTCACGATTCCCCTGATGAAAAAGGTCGGCTTTCCGGCCGAGAAGGCGGCGGCGATCGAATCGTCATCCTCGATCAACGGCCAGCTCATGCCGCCGGTGATGGGCGCCGCGGCCTTCGTGATGACCGAATTCGTCGGCATCTCCTACCTCGAGGTCATCAAGCACGCCCTCCTGCCGGCCGTGATCTCCTATATCGGCTTGTACTACATCGTTCACCTCGAGTCGGTGAAGATGGAGTTGCAGAAGCTCGAGAAGCCGGAGGAGTCGACCGTATTCCAGAGCATCCTCGGTTACTCTCTGACGGTGCTGGGACTGTTCCTTTTCGGCGCCGGAACGTACTTCGGCATCAGCCTGATTCGCGATCTCTTCCCGGGCTACTCGCTGTTTTTCACCATGCTGCTGTTCGGCATCGTCTATCTAGTGTGGATGTGGGTGGCGGCTCAGGTGCCGGAGTTGACCTACGATGACCCGAACGCGCCGATCAGCGAGCTGCCGCGCACGCGGCCAACGGCGCTGGCCTGGCTCTACCACCTTCTGCCGGTGGTGGTGCTGGTATGGTTTCTGGTCGTCGAGCGCTATTCGCCGGACAGCGCCATCTTCTATTCGATCATGGCGCAGTTCTTCATCATGCTGACGCACCGACCGCTGGTGCAGGCGATCCGCGGCGATGGCTTCGACCTCGGTCAGGTCGGTGGCGGTTTCAAGGACATCATCGACGGCCTGGTCAACGGCGCCCGCAACATGGTCGCCATCGCCATCGCGCTGGCCGCCGCCGGCATCGTGGTCGGCATCGTCTCGCTGACCGGCCTCGGCATCGTCATGGTCAACGTCATCGAGACCATCTCGATGGGCAATTTCGCCCTGATGCTGTTCTGGACGGCGGTGATCACCGTCATCCTCGGGATGGGGCTGCCGACGACGGCGAACTACGTCATCGTCGCCTCGATGATGGCGCCGGTGATGGTGACGCTTGCGGGGCAGCACGGCGTGGCGATCCCGCTGATCGCCGTGCACATGTTCGTCTTCTACTGCGGCCTGATGTCCGGCAACACGCCGCCGGTCGCCGTCGACGCCTACGCCGCGGCAGGGCTGGCGGGCAGCAATCCGCTGAGGACGTGCCTGCACGCGTTCTACTATTCGATGCGGACGATGATCCTGCCGTTCATCTTCATCTTCAACACCGAGCTGCTGCTGATCGGCATCTACAGCATCTGGCACCTCGCTCTGGTCATCGTCGCATCGACCCTCGCGATGCTCGCCTTCTGCGCCGCGACACAACACTACATGCTGGTGCGCAACCGGGTGTGGGAGACGCTGGTGCTGCTTCTTGCCGCCTTCGTCCTGCTGCGGCCGGGATACTGGATGGACATGCTCTACCCGCCCTATGCCCAGGTCGACCCGGCGCGGATCTACGAGGTCGCCGGGGACTTGCCGAGCGGCGGGGTTATCCGCATGGAAGCGGTTGGCGAGAACTTTGCCGGCCAGCGCGAGGAACGCGTAGTCACCCTGCAGGTGGGCGAAAGGGGTGCGCCGGGCGAGGAACGGCTGATGGAGAGCGCCGGCGTTGAACTGAGAATCGAGGACGGCAGGACCGTGGTCGAGAATGTGCAGTTCAACAGCCCCGCGCAGAAAGGAGGCCTTGATTTCGATTACGAGATCCTCTCGCTGGAAGTGCCGACCGACCAGCCCGTGAAGGACTGGATCTACATTCCGGGCCTGTTGCTGCTGCTGCTCGTCTATATGTCGCAGTCCGTGCGCCGCCGCCGCGAGGAGCGCGAAGGCGCCGCGGTCACGGCCTGACTGCGTTTCAGGCCGGCGACGGCGGCACGGCCGGCGGGCGCGCCCGCAGCCGGGCGCCGGTCGCCAGCAGCACGCCGGCGCAGATGGCGGCGATGGCGATGCAGTCGGCCGCGGTCGGCCATTCGTCGAGCACTGGGATCGCCAGCAGCGTCGCCAGAACCGGCACCATCGCCATGATCGCCGCGCCGCGCCCGGCGCCGAGCAGGCCGATGGCGCGCGAGAAGCAGAGCGTCGAGACCACCCCCATCGCCGCACCCTGATAGAACGCCTGGAAGGCGAGCTCGCCGGGAGGGGCACTCCACAGCCGGTCGGCGAACCACAGGAAGTAAGGCGGGAGGTAGAGCACCGCCGAGATCACGCTGACGATCGCCACCGCATGCATGGCGCCGACACCCCAGCGGCGCATCGCCACGGCGAAGGCGGCCCAGACGAAGGATGCGCCCAGAAACATGGCGTGCCCGAGCGACTGCTGCCCCTCCGGGAACAGCAGGCTGAGGCCGCCGATCAGCAGGAAGCCGACGAAGATCAGACCAAGGCCGGCGGAGCGCCGGGAGGTCAGCCGCTCACCGAGGAACAGCACGCCGAGCAGGGTCGCCCAGAACGGCATGGTGCCGGGGATCAGGGCCCCGGCATGCCGCGCCGGCGCGAACACCACCCCGGCCGTAGCGAGCAGGTGGTAGGGCGCCCCCGCCCCGACCGTCATGATGGCGATGCCGAGCCAGCCGCGCGGGCCGATGTCGAAGCCCTTGCGCAGCACCACGGGCAGCAGCAGCAGGCCGGCGACGCCGTAGCGCATCATCGTCATGTCGGCGACCGACAGCGACGCCTGCACGCCGAGCCGCGTGAACACCATCCATCCGGCCGTCAGCGTCGCCGCGCCGAGCCCGAAGGCAAGGCCCTTCAGCAGCGTCGGGAGGTCGGGCTCGGCGGCGTCAGAGCCGCGTGGCGAGCGGAATGTCCCGGACATCGTCGACGGATTCGACCGACAGCAGCGTGTCGAGCACCGCGAGTGCGTGGGCATCGTCCCAGGCGGCGCCGGCGAGGGCGAGGAACTTGCCGCGCATGACCTCCTCGCCGTGCGGGGCCTTCGCGTCGCCGCGGATGCGCTCGACGGCAGCTTCGCGCACGCTGCCGTCGCGGAACCGGACCTTCACGCGGCAGGGCCTGAACTCCGGCATCCGCGCGGTCAGCGCCGGGTCCTCCTTCACCGTCACCCTGAGCGCGAGGTCGGCGATCCGGCGGTCGGCGACGTGCTGCTCGGCGAAGGCGTCGGGGCCGGCGCCGCCGAGATAGAGGAAGGCGGAGACCGCATAGGGCGTCGAGAACCGCGCCTCCGCCGAGGTCGTCGGCGCCGGGTTGTCCAGCTTGGCCAGCACCGAGATGCCGTCGATGTCGATCGCCTCGACGGCGTCGGCGTCCACCGGCGCCTCGGCCACCATCAGCTCCAGCGCATCGAGCGGGGCATGGATGTAGCGGCCGCAGGCGTAACGCTTGAAGTAGCCGCCCGGCACGAAACAGGGGTCGCCCCAGTCGGCGACCACGCCCGCGCCGTCGAAGGCGAGA
>JBBDQX010000226.1:0-15731 GCA_040905765.1 Acetobacterales bacterium | reverse complement strand
GTCGCGCTTGATGGCGGCGGCCACGTTGACCGCGTCCTGGCGGGTCATCGCGTCGGCGACCAGCAGCGTCTCGTGCGGCTTGGCGATATCGCGCACCGCGGCGACCTCGGCCATCAGGTCGAGGTCGATGTGCAGCCGGCCGGCGGTATCCAGCAGCAGCACGTCGTACCCGCCGCGCCGCGCGTCGTTCAGCGCCCGCTTCGTGATCGCCGCCGGCTTCTCGCCGAGCACGATCGGCAGCGTATCGACCTCCGCCTGCCGGCCGAGCTGCGCAAGCTGCTCCTGCGCGGCCGGCCGCTGCACGTCGAGCGAGGCCATCAGCACCTTCTTGCGCTCGCGCGTCTTCAGGAAGCGGCCGATCTTGCCTGTCGTCGTGGTCTTGCCGGTGCCCTGCAGGCCGACCATCAGGATGACGGCCGGCGGCTCGGCGCGCAGGTTGAGCGGCTCGCTCTCCTTGCCGAGGGTCTCGACCAGCGTGTCGCTGACGATCTTGACGACCTGCTGGCCCGGCGTGACGGAGCGCAGCACCTCCTGCCCGACCGCGCGCTCGCGCACCCGGGCGATGAAGTCCTTGACCACCGGCAGCGCCACGTCGGCGTCGAGCAGCGCCAGGCGCACCTCACGCATCGCCATGTCGACATCCTCCGCCGACAGGGCGCCCCGGCGCTTCAGCCGGTCGAAGATCTCGCCGAGGCGGCCGCTCAGGCCCTCGAACATGGCGTCATCCCTCGATTGGCCCGCAACTGCGGGCGCACAACGCAAAAGACGCCAGTGCGCGATACTCGCGGACTGGCGGAGCCCCGGGGCCTCTGCCCCTCCCGGACCGGTGGGTCTGGCGCTCTACTGGAGCGCCGGGAACTTATGGAGCGGGACGGGTGAAGTCAAGGCGAACCGTGGACTCCGGCGGCACGACGGGCCATATAGCGCGCCATGGATGCGGTCCCGTTCGTCAAGATGCACGGCCTCGGCAACGACTTCGTCGTCGTCGACGCGCGCGCGCGCGCCTTCCGGCCGACGCCGGAACAAGCGCAGGCGATCGGCGACCGGCGACGCGGCGTCGGCTACGACCAGCTGCTGATCATCGAGCCGCCGCGCAACGGCGCGGCGCAGGTGTTCATGCGCATCATCAACCCGGACGGCAGCGAATCCGGCGCCTGCGGCAACGGCACGCGCTGCGTCGCCGACCTAGTGATGCGCGGGGCCGGCGCCGACGCCATCGTCATCGAGACGATGGCCGGCCCGCTTCATGCCCGGCGCGCCGAAGGCGGCCGGATCACCGTCGACATGGGCGAGGTGAAGACCGGCTGGCGCGACATTCCGCTGGCCGAGGAGCGCGATACGCTGCACCTCGGCATCGGGGCCGGCCTGCTGCAGGACCCGGTCGCCGTCAGCCTCGGCAACCCGCATGCGGTCTTCTTCGTCGACGACCCGGACGCGATAGATCTCGCGGGGCTCGGCCCCGGCCTGGAGCACCATCCCCTGTTCCCTGAGCGCGCCAACATCGGCGTGGCCGCGGTGCGCGGCGCCGACGAAATCCGACTGAAGGTGTGGGAGCGCGGCGCCGGGCTGACGCTCGCCTGCGGCTCCGGCGCCTGCGCCGCACTGGTCGCGGCGCACCGGCGCGGGCTGGCCGGGCGCAGCGCCACCGTGACGCTGCCAGGCGGGCCGCTCGACATCGACTGGCGCGAGGACGGCCATGCCTGGATGACCGGCGCCGTCGCCACCGCCTTCGCCGGCACCCTCGACCCCGCACTGCTGGCGTCATGAAGGACAGCGGCCCCACCCTCGTCACCTTCGGGTGCCGGCTCAACAGCTACGAGTCGGAGGTGATGCGCGGCCACCTGCAGGGCGACGGCAATGATGACCTGATCGTCGTCAATACCTGCGCCGTCACAGCCGAGGCGGAGCGACAGGCGCGGCAGGCGATCCGCCGCGCGCGGCGCGAACGGCCGGAAGCGCGCATCGTCGTCACCGGCTGCGCGGCACAGGTCGACCCCGCGCGCTGGTCCGCCATGCCGGAGGTCGACCGCGTCGTCGGCAACGAGGAGAAATTGAAGGCGGACACCTGGCGGGCCGGAGAGCGCCACGCCCGGGTCGCCGTTAACGACATCATGTCGGTGCACGAGACCGCAGGCCATCTGGTGCCCGGCTTCGAGGGGCGCGCGCGCGCCTTCGTGCAGGTGCAACAGGGCTGCGACCACCGCTGCACCTTCTGCATCATCCCGTTCGGCCGCGGCAACAATCGCAGCGTTCCGGTCGGCGAGGTGGTGGCGCAGGTCCGCACGCTGGTCGGCGGCGGCTATCGCGAGGTGGTGCTGACCGGCGTCGACATCACCGACTACGGCCGCGACCTGCCGGGCACGCCGACGCTCGGCCAGCTCTGCCGCCGGCTGCTGGCGCTGGTGCCCGACCTGCCGCGGCTGCGGCTGTCCTCCCTCGATCCGGTAGAGGTCGACGGCGACCTGCTGCGGCTGGTCGCCGATGAGCCGCGGCTGATGCCGCACTTTCACCTCAGCGTCCAGGCCGGCGACGATATGATCCTGAAGCGCATGAAGCGGCGCCACCTGCGCGCAGACGTGCTCGCGGTCTGTTCGGAAATCCGCGCCCTCCGCCCGGATGTGGCGTTCGGCGCCGACCTGATCGCCGGGTTCCCGACCGAGACCGAGGCGATGTTCGCCAACTCCCTGGCGCTGGTCGGGGACTGTGGCCTGACGCACCTGCACGTCTTTCCCTATTCCGCCCGCGAGGGAACGCCCGCCGCCCGGATGCCGCAGGTGCCGGGCGACGTCCGGAAGGAACGGGCGCAGCGGCTGCGTGAGCGCGGCGCCTCGGCGCTGCGCGACTTCCTCGCCGCGCGTGTCGGCGGCACCGCCGAGGTGCTGGTCGAGCGCGACGCGCGCGGCCGGTCGGAACACTACGCCGAGGTCGACCGCGCCGGCGCCGCCGTCGCCCCCGGCGCCATCGTGCGGGCGGCGATCACCGGCGTCTCGGGCGACAGCCTCAGCGGCCGGCTGGCGGCATGACGGAGGAGAAGCCGGGCTGGTTTTCCCGGCTGCGTGCCGGGCTTTCCCGCTCATCGGAGCGGATCGGCTCCGGCATCACCGGGCTGTTCACCCGCCGCAAGCTGGACGAGGCGGCCATCGAGGAGCTGGAGGAGGCGCTGATCGCCGCCGACCTCGGGGCCGCGACGGCGGCAAAGACGGTGGCGGCGATCGCCCGGACCCGCTTCGACAAGGAAGTCTCCGACGACGAGGTGCGCGGTGCGCTCGCCGAGGAGATCGAGAACGTGCTGGCGCCGGTAGCGAAGCCGCTCGAGATCGACCCCACGCGCAAGCCGCATGTCGTGCTGGTGACCGGCGTCAACGGCAGCGGCAAGACGACCACCATCGGCAAGCTGGCCAAGCAGTGGACCGACGCCGGCCTCAGCGTCCGCATGGCCGCCGGCGACACCTTCCGCGCGGCGGCGGTCGAGCAGCTGAAAATCTGGGGCGAGCGCACCGGCTGCGCGGTGGTATCGCGCGATACCGGGGCCGATGCCGCCGGGCTCGCCTTCGACGCGCTGAAGGAAGCGCGCGACGCGGGCGACGACGTGCTGCTGATCGACACCGCCGGCCGACTGCAAAACCGCGCCGACCTGATGCAGGAGCTGGCGAAGATCGTCCGCGTACTGAAGAAGCAGGACGAAAGCGCGCCCCACAGCACGCTGCTGGTGCTCGACGCCACCATCGGCCAGAACGCGCACCAGCAGGTCGACGCCTTCCGCAGCATGGTCGGCATCGACGGCCTGATCGTCACCAAGCTGGACGGCAGCGCCCGGGGCGGCGTGGTGGTCGGGCTCGCCGACCGCTTCGGACTGCCGGTTCATGCCGTCGGCGTCGGCGAAGGTGCCGACGACATGCGCCCGTTCGATCCGCGCGTCTTCGCCCGCGCGCTGATGGGCCTGCCGGCCGAAGGCTAGCGCGGCGTCAGGTTCCCGGACTCGCCCGGCGGGTTGCCGCGCGTCGGCAGCGTCTCGCCCCGGGCCTCGCGGTAGTGGCGCAGTGCCCAGTGCACGCTGGGAAAGGCGATGTCGTCCCACGGGATGTCTTCCCAAGGGAAAAGGCCGCACTCCTCGCTCTCCTCTCCGGCGCGGTACTCCGGGCCGGGCAGCCGGGCCCGGTAGATCAGCTGCACCTGGCTGATGCGCGGGATGTTGTAGACCGCGAGCAGCCCGTCGATCTCGATCTCGACGCCGGCCTCCTCACGGGCTTCCCGGCGGGCGCCTTCCTCCGCCGTCTCGTTGAGCTCGAGATAGCCCGCCGGCAGCGTCCACAGGCCGCGGCGCGGCTCGATGGCCCGGCGGCACAGCAGGATGCGGCTGTCCCATGTGCACACCGCGCCGACCACCAACTTCGGGTTCTCGTAGGAAACGAAGCCGCAGTCGGGGCAGGTCAGCCGCTCGCGGTCGTCCCCCTGCGGCACCTGCCGCACGCGCGGGCCGCTCATGTCGTCGGTCATGTCGTCGGTCATGTCGGCGGCAGTTTGGCGCGCGGCCGATGTTCCGGCAACCGCCCCCGCGAAAAGAAAAAAGCCGCCCGGAGAGCCCGGGCGGCGAAGTTTCTAAGGTCGTGCCTGCCGGACCGATGGTCCGACACCGTTATCCTTTCCGATGCGCGCACCAGCGGCAGTGACCGCTGTCACAATGGCATCAGTCCACCACCTCGACGGACACCGGCTGCCCGCTCGAAACCGGGGCAAGCCGCTTCACGTCGTCGAGCGCCCTGCCCCACACGTTGCAGGGCGAGGCCAGGCGCGTCTCGTTCCCCTGCGACATCGGCGTGCGGCCGAAGCCGATGGCGATGGCGCCGCCCATCGGCCAGAATGCGATCTCGCCCGGCGTCACCACGTCACGGGCGTCCGGTTCCTCGGACAACTGCAGCGGCGTCGAGAAATAGACCTCCTCGCCCCAGGTGTTCGCCCGCGCATCGAACGGCGCCGCTTCGTAGATCGCATCCGCCGTCGGGGTATCGAGCAGCTCGACGTGGACGACGACCTCGCCGACGGCGATCCTCAGCTTGCGCATCGCATCTCTCCGTCCTTTGACTTTGTCTTCATCAGCACCGTGACGCCGGGCAGCGACTTGCCCTCCATCCATTCGAGGAAGGCACCCCCGGCCGTCGAGACGTAGCTGAGGCGGTCGATGACGCCGGCATGCCGGACCGCGGAGACGGTGTCGCCGCCACCGGCGACCGACAGCAGCGTGCCTGATTCCGTGCGCTCCGCGACCGCCACCGCGAAGGCGTTGGTGCCGGCATCGAAGGGGGCGGTCTCGAACGCGCCGAGCGGACCGTTCCACAGCACGGTCTTCCAGCCCTGCAGCGCCGCGATCAGCTGCCTTATCGATTCAGGTCCGACGTCGAGGATCATCCCGTCATCCGGCACCGCCCCGATGGGTACGGTCTGGGTCGCCACGCCCCGCTTCAGTTCCGCCGCGACCACCGCGTCGACCGGCAGCAGGATCTCGCAGCCGCCCTTCCCGGCGTCGGCCATGATCCTGCGGGCGGTATCCGCCATGTCCCGCTCGCAGAGCGACTTGCCGACGCCCACCCCCTGCGCGAACAGGAAGGTGTTGGCCATGGCGCCGCCGATCACCAGCGCGTCCATGCGCCCGACCAGATGGCCGAGCACCTCGAGCTTGGTCGAGATCTTGGCGCCGCCGACGATGCCGGCGACCGGCCGCGCGGGGTCTTCCAGGGCGTGCGTCAGCGCCTCGATCTCGGCCTGCATCATGCGGCCGGCGGCGGAGGGCAGCAGGTGCGCGATGCCCTCGATCGAGGCATGCGCGCGGTGCGCCGCCGAGAAGGCGTCGTCCACGTAGACATCGGCCAGCTCGGCCAGCGCCGCGGCGAAGCCGGGATCGTTCTTCTCCTCGCCCGGATGGAAGCGCAGGTTCTCCAGTAGCAGCACCTCGCCCTCACCGAGCGCCTCCGCCGCGCGGCGCGCCTCGTCGCCGACGCAGTCCTCGGCGAAAGCGACGGAACGGCCACCCAATGCATCGACGAGTGGTGCGACCAACGGCTGCAGCGACATGTCCGGCTGCCGCTTCCCCTTCGGGCGGCCGAGATGCGAGGCGACCAGCACGCGCGCGCCGCGGCGGCACAGTTCCTCGACCGTCGGGACGAAGCGGTCGACCCGCGTGCTGTCGGTGATTCTGCCGTCCTTCATCGGCACGTTGAGATCGGCGCGGACCAGCACCCTTTTGCCGGCCACGTCGAGGTCGTCGATCGTTCTGATGTCCATCTTCAGGCAGCCCTCCGTTCGCGATTGGCACGCCCGAGCACCGCATTGAAAAGCGTCTGGCAGCCGGCGCTGGCCACCTCGAGCGAGATGTTCTCCGCCTCGTTGTGGCTGACCCCGCCCTCGCAGGGGACGAAGATCAGCGCCGAAGGAGCGACGCGCTGCATGTAGATGGCGTCGTGGCCGGCGCCGCTGACGACATCGCGTACGCTGTAGCCCGACCGTTCGGCGGCCTCGCGCACCAGCCCGACGCATTCGCCGTCGAAGTTCGTGGGTGGAAAGTGGAAGAGCTGATGCAGGCCAAGCTCCAGCTTCCGCTCTCTCAGCACCTTCAGGCAGATCTCGCTCAGGACGGAGTCCATCCGCGCCAGTTCGTTGTCGTCCGGGTGGCGCAGGTCGACGGAGAACGTCACCCGCCCCGGCACGACGTTGCGCGAATTCGGATAGACGCGCATGTAACCGACGGTGGCGCGGGCATCCGGGCCGTATTCCACGGCGCTGCGATTGACCGCGTCGATCACCTCGCAGGCGCCGAGCAGCGCGTCGCGGCGCATGTCCATCGGCGTCGGGCCGGCGTGCGCCTCCTGTCCGGTGAGGGTCACGTCGTACCAGCGCTGACCGACCGCGCCGGTGACGACCCCGATGTCGGCACCCTCGGCCTCGAGTATCGGCCCCTGCTCTATGTGCACCTCGAAATAGGAGTCGACATCGATGCCACCAACATCCTCGGGCCCCGAATAGCCGATCCGCTTCAGTTCCTCGCCGACGGTGCGGCCGTCCTGGTCGGCGATGCCGAGCCCCCGGCCCAGCTGGAAAACGCCGGTGAACACGCCCGAGCCGAGCATTGCCGGCGGGAAGCGCGAGCCTTCCTCGTTAGTCCAGCAGACCAGCTCGACCGGGCATTCGGTGTCGAGGCGCAGGTCGTTGAGGGTCCGGATCACCTCCAGCGCCGCCATCACGCCAAGCGCGCCGTCGAATTTGCCGCCTGTCGGCTGGCTGTCGAGATGGCTGCCCGCCATGACCGGCGCCGCGCCCTGCGAGCGACCGGGGCGACGGGCGAAGATGTTGCCCATCTTGTCGACCCGTACGGAACAGCCGGCCTCGCGGCACCATTGCACCAGCAGGTCGCGGGCCGCCCAGTCGTCGTCGTCGAGGGCGAGCCGGTGCACGCCGCCCTTCGGCGTGGCGCCGAGCTTCGCCATCTCCATCAGGCTGGCCCACAACCTGTGGGGGTCGATACGGGTATTGTCCATGATGCGCCGCTTTGTCACAGCCTTCAAAAACCGTCAACCTCCACGTACCGGAGGTAGTTCCTGGCGGCACGGGATCGCTTAATGAAACTTTGCGTATTCGGCGCCGGCGCGATCGGCGGACTGATCGGCGGCCGGCTGGCGGCAGCGGGAATGGACCCGCTTCTGGTGGCGCGCGGCGCGCAGCTCGCCGCGCTGCGGGACGGCGGCCTGCGGCTGGAGAGCGCCGCCGGCGCGGCCGCGGTACCGGTCCGTGCCACCGACCGGCCGGACCTGGAAGAAGTCCAGGGCGTGGTCTTCGTCTGCCTGAAGGCGCACGGCCTGCCGGCCGCGGCGGAAGGCATCGCCGCGCTGTGCGGGCCGGACACCGCGCTAGTGATGGTGCTGAACGGCATCCCCTGGTGGTATTTCCACCGCCTCGGCGGCCCGCATCACGGCCACCGCATCGAAATGCTCGACCCGGGCGGCCGGATCGCCCGCGCGCTGGATCCGGCGCGCGTGATCGGCTGCGTCGCCCATGCGGCCGCCCATGTCGAGGCGCCGGGGCACGTCGTCAGCGTCGGCAACGAGAGGTTCATCCTCGGCGAGCCCGACGGCAGCGACTCGCCGCGGCTGCGCGCCGCCTGCAAGGCGATGGCCGACGCCGGCATGCAGCCTGAGCCCGGCGCGCGGATCCGCGATGACATCTGGCTCAAGCTGTCCGGCAACGCCGCGCTCAACCCGATCAGCGTGCTGACCGGGGCGACGATGGTCGAGATGTGCCGCGACCCCGACATGCGCGCGCTGGTCGAGCGGATCATGGGCGAGTGCCGCGCCGTCGGCCAGGCGCTCGGCGCGCGTTTCGCCGTCGACGTGCCGACCCGCATCGGCTGGGCCGATTCGCTCGGCATGTTCCGGCCATCGACGCTGCAGGACTACGAGGCGGGACGGCCGCTGGAGATCGATCCCCTGGTCGGGGTGGTCCCGGAACTCGGTCGGCTGTGCGGGATATCGACGCCGGTCACCGAGACGGTATACTCGATGGTGAAATCGAAAGCGGAACTGAAAGGGCTCTACCCGCGCCCCGGCCTCTGAAGGCGCTCGATGGAGCCTGCCACCCCCATCAGAGAGGACCAGCCAATGAGCACCGTCCGCAAACTCGACACCGGCGCCGACCCGGCCTGGCAGGCGCGTGTCGACCTCGCCGCCGCCCTGCGCATCGCCAAGCGCTTCGGCTGGCAGGATGCCATGGGCAACCACTTCAGCATGGTGGTGCCCGGACAGGAGAACCTGATCCTGCTCAACCCCTACGGCTATCTGTGGCAGGAAATCCGCGCCAGCATGCTCACCGTCATCGATACCGACGGCAACCATGTGGAGGGCGAGGAGGTCCATCCGACGGCGCGCTGGATCCATGCCTGCTGCCACAAGGCGCATTCCAGCGCGAAGGTGTGCCTGCACACCCATGCCCCCTACTCCACCGCGCTGACGATGATCGAGGACGCGGAGCTCGAGTTCGCCCATCAGGGCAACATGCCGCTATGGGGCAAGATCGCCTGGGACCGCGACTACAACGGCCTCGGCGACACCAAGGAAGAGGGCGACCGCCTCGCCCGGGCCCTCAGCGGCGGCCAGACCGTGCTGTTCATGGCGGCGCACGGCGCCATCACCGTCGGTGAGACGGTGGCCGGCGCGCTCTACCTGATGCACAAGATCGAGACGCTGTGCATGCGCCAGTTGCTCGCCCAGAGCGCCGGCAAGCCGCTGGTCAAGGTGCGGGAGGACCTGTGCAAGCAGACGGCCGACCGCGCTCCTGCGACCGGCAAGGGGGCTGTCGCTTTCCTGGAAGCCTACAAGCGGATCCTCGACCGCGAAGAGCCGGACTACGCGACCTGATCCGACCCGCCTGATCCGACCCGCCTGATCCGGCCCACTTGATCCGACTGGGAGGAAACGAACCATGAGCACGGTCGCCCGGCATCCCGGGGCGGTCGACGACGCGGAACGACAGGCGCGCTGCGAACTCGCGGCCGCCTTCCGCATCGCCGATCACCTCGGCTGGCAGGAGGGCATGGGCAACCACTTCAGCATGGTGGTGCCCGGCCACGACAACCACATCCTCATCAATCCCTACGGCCTGCTGTGGGAGGAGATCACGGCCAGCGACCTCGTCGTCATCGACACCGACGGCAACCACGTCGCCGGCGAGCGCAAGGTCGATTCCACGGCGCGCTGGATCCACGCCATGTGCCACAAGGCGCATCCAGAGGCGAAGGTGATCCTGCATACCCACGCGCCGTGGTCGACGGCGTTCACCATGGCCGAGGGCTCGGTGTTCGAGTTCTCGCACCAGACGACCATGCGCTTCTACGGCAAGATCGCCTACGACCGCGAATACCACGGCCCCGGCGACAACAAGGACGAGGGCGCGCGGCTGGCGAGCATGCTCGGCGAGGGCAACATCGCACTGTTCCTCGCCGCGCACGGCGTCATCACCGCCGGCCCCTCCGTGGCGGCGGCGCTGTACAGCATGTTCGCCATCGAGACCTGCTGCCGGCGCCAGGCGCTGGCGAAGCAGTTCGGCGACAAGCTGTTCCAGATCGACCCGGAAATCTGCGCAGCCGGCGCGAAGCGCCACGAAGGCACCAGTTTCAACGCCCGGGCCTTCTTAGACGCGCACTTGCGGCGACTGGACCGGACCAGCCCCGACTTCCGCGACTGAGGGGTTCTCCTGCCCGCCCCACCGGCGGGCGGGGCCCCATTTCCCGAGGAGACGCCATGTTTACCACCGCGCTGCGGGCGGAGCCGTCCGCCGACGCCGTTCGCCAGGCCCGTCTCGACCTCGCGGCGCTGTTCCGCCTTGGCGCCCGCGCCGGCTGGCAGGAAGGTTGCGGGGGTCATATCAGCATGGTGGTGCCCGGCCAGCCCGACCGCATCCTGGTCAACACCTACGGCCGCTGGGAGCTGATCACCGCCAGCGGCCTCGCCATCGTCGACTTCGACGGCAACCGCCAGGACGGCGGAGAGGGACGGATCGACCCGGCGGCATTCTTCATCCATGCCCGGATGCACCGTGCGCATCCGGACGCGACGGTGGTGCTGCACAGCCACCAGCCCTATGCCACGGCGCTGGCGATGCTGAAGGATCCGGACCTCGGCATCGCCTATCAGACGTCGCTGCGGTTCTACGGCCACATCGCCTATGACAGCGAATACAACGGCGGCGTGCTCGACGACGCCGAGGGCGACCGCATGGCCTCGGCCGCCTCCAGGCCGATCACCTTCCTGTCGAACCACGGCATCATGGTGACGGGTCCGACCGTGCCGCAGGTCTACGAGATGACCTTCATGCTGGAGGAAACGGCGAAGCGCACCTTCCTGGCGCGCCAGATGGGTGAACTGAAGCCGGTGCGGGAGGAAGTGGCCCGCCACTACGCCAGCCGGTTCAGGCAGTCGACCGCGAAGACGGCCGATTTCTGGGACAGCTTCCTGCAGCTGCTGAAGCGGGACGAGGGCGACGGCTACAAGGCCTGACCCTATTCGCCGCCCAGCGGCGGCTCGTGCCTGAAGTCCTCCCCGGCCCGGCCGCGCCGCTTCTCCTGCCACCAGCGCCAGACCGGATAGAGCAGCACCAGAACCACCAGCACGATCACCGCCTGGCTGATCGGCCGGGTGAACAGGATCGCGGGGTCGCCCTGCCCCATCAGCAGCGATGTGCGCATGTTGAACTCGGCCTTGTCGCCGAGCACGAGGCCGAGGATGGTCGGCGCGATGGGGAACTTCAGCCGCTCCATCAGGAAGCCGACGAAGCCGAACAGCAGCATCATGTAGACGTCGAAGAAGCTGTTCTGGAAGGTGTAGGCGCCGATCACCGTGATGGCAATGATCAGCGGCATCAGCAGCACCTGCGGCAGCCGCAGGATCTGCGCGAACAGGCGCGTCGCCATCATGCCGCCGAACACGATCAGCAGCCCCGACGAGATGAACATCGCCCACATATAGCCGAACACGATGTCCGGCGCCTCGCGGAACAGTTGTGGTCCCGGCTGCAGACCGTGGATCAGCAGCGCGCCCAGCATCAGCGCGGCGAGGCCGCTGCCCGGCACGCCGAGCGTCAGCGCCGGGATCATCGCGGCGGCGTTGTCGGCGTTGTTGGCGCTCTCGGCACAGGCGACGCCCATCGGGTTGCCCTTGCCGAAGCTGTCGGGATCCCTGGAGGCGCGGCGCACCTCGTTGTAGGCGATGAAGCCGCCGGCGGTGCCGCCGACGCCGGGCAGGATGCCGATGATGATGCCGATGACGCAGGAGCGCGCCCAGGTCGCCAGCAGTTCGCCCAGCGGCAGGTCGATCCCGCGGCTGTCCTTGAACTCCAGGTCCTTCTGCGTGACGCCGGTCAGATTGGCCTCCTCCGCCATCTCCCACGCCGGCGGCATGGCGTACAGACCCACCAGCACGATCAGTAGCGGCAGGCCGCTGACCAGATACAGGATGTCGAAGGTGAAGCGCTCGTGCCCCGTCACCATGTCGATGCCGACGCAGCCGAGCAACAGCCCGAACAGCGAGGCGAGCAGGCCCTTCACCGGGTCGTCGCCGAGCAGCACGGCGATCGAGGCGAGGCCGAAGACGTTGACCCAGAAGATCTCCGGCGGCCCGAAGGCGAGGGTAACGCGCGCCAGCGGCGGCGACAGCAGCATCAGCGAGATGGCGCTGACCATACCGCCGACCGCCGAGGAAACCACCGCGATCCAGAGCGCCGTCCGCGCCAGCCCCTGCTTCGACATCGGATAGCCATCGAAAGTGGTGCAGATCGCGCCGGGCGTACCGGGAATGCGCAGCAGCACCGCCGGGATGGCGCCGCCGTAGGAGGCGCCGTTGTGCACGCCGGCCAGCATGCCGAGCGCAACCAGAGGCTGCATGCCGAAGGTCAGCGGGATCAGCAGCGCGATCGCCATCGTCGCCGTCAGTCCCGGCATCGCGCCGAACAGGATGCCGAGGATGACACCGCCGGTGATCGCCAGCATCACGTCCGGCTGGATCGTCACCCAGAAGGAATGGATCAGCGGTTCAAACATCGCGCTGGCGTTCCATCGCGGTCATTCGCCGAACCACGCCATCCAGACCTCGGGCGGCAACGGCCGCTCGAACAGCACTTCGAAGATGCCGTAGATCATGGCGCAATACGCGACCGTCGTGACGGCGATCATTACCGGCCGGCGCAACCCGAAGACCCAGGCGGCGGTCGGGATGAAGACGAGCGATGCGGTGTAGTAGCCGACGTACTCGCAGCCGACGCAATAGGCGACGGTCATCGCCGCGCCGACGGCGAAGCGCCGCGGATGGCGCATCAGCGGCTCGAAGACCTTGTCGCGCTCGGCGGCGGTAAAGGAGCGGCCGAACATCACCGCCGACAGCACCACCATGCTGCCCGTTATCATGCGCGCGTAGGCCGCAGCCGAGTCGGGGAAGGTGTAGGTCCAGGCAAAGGCCGCGACCGACAGGACGAAGATGGCGGCGCCCGCCATCCGGTCGTGATGCGCCAGCACGCGAAATCTCCGAAGATGGGCCATGCGACCCGGTTCTGACGTCCGGGTTCGCCGGTCCTCCCTGTCGCGCCGGGCGGACCGGCACGGCCACAGGTTGGCGGAATCGCGCGGCCCGCGCAAGCGGCGACGCGGCCGCGGCCGGCCGGCCGGCCGGACATCAGCCGCGTTGTCTTCGGACGCCGGGCGGGATAGCGTTTCCGCTGTCCGACCCTGCGGCGCCCGGCCGCACACCCCACGCAGCGACCCGATCCGGAGGAGAGCCATGAGCCGACCGTTCGAAGGCATCCGCGTGCTCGACCTCACACATATCCTTGCCGGTCCCTTCTGCAGTTATCAGCTCGGCCTGATGGGTGCGGACGTGATCAAGGTGGAGCCGCCGGGCGGCGACATCCGCCGCTGGATGGGCGGGCCGCACCAGGAGATGTGCGACCGGCGCATGGGCCTCAACTTCATGACCCAGGGCGGCAACAAGCGCTCCGCGGTGATCGACCTCAAGACCGAGGGCGGCCGCGACGCCTATCGCCGCCTCGCGGCCACCGCCGACGTGATCGTCGAGAACTATCGCACCGGCACGCTCGAGGATCTCGGCGTCGGCTACCGGCAGCTCAGTGCGGAAAAGCCCGACCTCGTCTACTGCGCCTGCACCGGCTACGGCGGCACCGGGCCGAAGGCGCAGCATCCTGCCTACGACATGGTGATCCAGGCGGCGTCGGGGCTGATGATGCTGACCGGCAAGAAGGAGCAACTGCCGGTCAAGGTCGGTCCGCCGGTGATCGACTACGCCACCGGCACGATGGCCGCCTTCGCCGTCTCCAGCGCCCTGTTCCGGCGCGAGCGCACCGGCGAGGGCGCGTTCATCGACCTTTCCATGCTCGACACCGCCTTCCTGATGATGAGCACGGTGATCGCCGACTTCCTGACCACCGGCACCGGCGGTGAGACGCGCGGCGGCGTGTCGAACAGCGGCAGCGTGCTGTCGGGCTCCTACAAGACGAAGGACCGGCTGCTGATGATCGCCTGCAACTCGCCGCGCGAGTTCCGTTCGCTGTGCGAGGCCATCGGCAAGGCGGACCTGCCGGGCGATCCGCGCTTCGCCAGCCACGACGCACGGCGCGAGCATGGCGCCGCGCTGAAGGCGATCCTCGAGGAGATTTTCGCCTCGCGGACGGCCACGGAATGGGAGGCGATCCTCAACGAGCACCGGGTGCCGGCCAGCATGGTCCGCACCTTCCCGGAGGCCATCGCCCAGCCGCAGGTGGCGACGCGCAACGTGCACCGGACCCTGCACGACGTACCGGGCCTGGACCGCGACCTGACGCTGCCGGTATCGGCCTTCATGATCGGCGAGGACGGCCCGCGCCTCGACACGCCGCCGCCGCGCCTCGGCGAACACACCGAAGAGGTGCTGCGCGAG
Source organism: Acetobacterales bacterium (assembly GCA_040905765.1). Classification (GTDB taxonomy): domain Bacteria; phylum Pseudomonadota; class Alphaproteobacteria; order JBBDQX01; family JBBDQX01; genus JBBDQX01. Next base: position 1,269 of record JBBDQX010000226.1, on the reverse strand, counting down.
GCCGGGCTGGGCGACGGCGAGATCGCAGCGCTGCTTCGTGACGGCGCCGTCGCCGGACTCGACGCCGAACCGCCAGCCACCGCCCGCGCATGATCGCGCCCGCCGATCCCGCCACCATCGCGCTGCTCGGCTTCGGCGAGGCCGGCACGGCGCTGGCGCGCGGGCTGGTGACGGAGTCCGGCTGGCGCGATGCGGCGCCGGGGCGGCGGCTGGTCTCCGTCGATGTCGCCGCCGGCCAGGGCCGACGCGGCACGGCGATGGCGGAGCGGGCGACGCAGCTCGGCGTCGAACTGCACCGCGACTACGGCGACGCCCTCGCCGCCGCCGACCTGGTGTTCTCGGTGGTCACCGGAAGCGCGGCGGACGCCGCGGCGGACGCCGCCCGCGCCGCGATGAAGCGCGGCGCGCTGTATCTCGACCTCAACACCATCACCCGCAGCCAGACGGCGGAGATCGCCGGACGGGTCGAATCGTCCGGTGTGTCCTATGTCGATGTCGGCGTGGTCGGCGTGTTCTATGCCGTCGGCTACCGCGCGCCGATGCTGCTGGCCGGCCCCCGCGCGCCGGAGGCCGAGGCATGGATGACGCCGCTCGGCTTCGCCGCGCGGGCGATGTCGGAGCGGCCGGGCGACGCCTCGGCGGTGAAGATGCTGCGCAGCATCCTGATGAAGGGCATCGAGGCGCTCAGCGTCGAATGCCTCGTCGCGGCGCGCGAACAGGACCTGCTGGAGGAGGTGCTGGACTGTGTCGGCGACGTCGACCGCATCCCGTTCCGCGACTTCCTGACGCGCATCGTCACGACGCACCTCGTCCACGTCGAACGCCGGCTGGAGGAGGTCGAGAAGGTCAACGATAACCTGCGCGAGACCGGCATCGAGCCGCTCATGTCGGCGGCGACGCTGCGCAGCCACCGGCGCACGCTCGATGCCGGCGTGGTGCCGGAGGACGGCGTGGTGCCGGAACTCGACGCGGCGCTGGCGACGCTGGCCGAAAAGGTGGTCAAGGTGGCCCGCGCCTGAACGCGGGCCGGAGGAGGAGGGACTCGTGACGAAAATATTCGTGCTCGACCAGATGCACCCCAAAGGGCCGGAACTGCTGAAGCAGCACGCCGATGTCGTGATGTGGGACGACCCGGCGAAGGACAGCTGGCCCGAGGAGGCCGACGCGGTGCTGGTGCGCCAGTCGCCGATCCCGTCCGAGACGGTGGCGCGTATCAGGAAGGCGCGCATCGTCTCCAAGCACGGCATCGGCTGCGACGCCATCGACCTC
>JBBDQX010000225.1:0-15767 GCA_040905765.1 Acetobacterales bacterium | reverse complement strand
GCTTGACGTCGGGTTTAGCGGACACTGGTTACGGGTCGGCGGGAAGCTCGACGCCGAGCACCGGGGCCAGCGTTCGCAATGCAGCGCGCGTCTCGGGACGCAACGTCGGCCAGTGTGCCTCGACCGCCGCGGCGAGGTCGTCAGATTCCCAAATCGCGTGCAAGGGATCGACGGGCGCAGGCGCGTGGCCGCGCTCGACCGTGTCGGTGCGCTCGGCAGCGTCACCTCGGATACGCTCCACAAGCGCATCAGCCCACGGGGGCAGGCCGGCGGCTTCCGATGGGCGCAGCGTGGCCAGCGCACGGAGCAGGTAAAGGTCTTCGATGGACACGCCTTCGAGCCACGACGGCTCGCTGGGACGCGGTTCGGGTTCGGCGTGCGCGGCATCGTCGAGGCCGGCCCATTTCCAACGTGCCATCAGCCCGCCTCCTTCCGGACAAAACCGAGTTGCTCCAGGCAACGCCCTTGTAGATTAGCCAGGGACACTATCTGCGCTTCGTCGATCCATTGCCCGCGTGCCTGGCGCGCGGCCAGGTCCTCCAACGCAATGCACGCGCTGGCATAGGCGGTCAGCCTCGACGCCACGATCGGGTCACGGGCATCGAGAGGTGTCCGCGATGCTGCGTCGAGCCAGATGCGACGCCACCGGCGCGCGGGTCGTGTCCGTCCGTCCACGCCACTGAAGCGCGGCGCATCAGGCGCGGATCGGGTGCCTTTCGGCGGGTCTTTGGTGGGGCTTGTCATGGGTAACCAACTCCTATCTCCCGCCCATTTTACCACACTTTTCGTTGGCACCATTGTTGGGTACGAAAAAACATCGCGCCGAGAGCCGCGGATTCCCTAGAGGTGCGGCGGATACGGTAGAAACCGAACCAGGGATCAGCGGGGCGCGGATCGCGGCGATCGGCGCGGATGGAAAAGGCGGCAGCGGGTTGAGGCGCGCGTCCGCCCGACCGCAGACCCGGATAGTAGGGATAGAACCGGATAGTAAGGATAGTAACCACCTATCTAAACCCCCAAGAGTAAGAAAAAAGAGAGGGAAAAGAGGGGGGAAAAGAGGGGAAGAGGGACGGGGGATTAAGTAGGGAGTTACTATCCTTACTATCCCCACTATCCCTACTATCCGGATCAAAACGGAATGTCCCCCGTCAACCGGGACACGAGATGGTGAACGGCCGGGTGGTTGCCGCTGCGCACCTCGTTCTCGTACTCAACGCCCGCCGCCGCCAGGACGCGATGCCGTGTCGGCAAATCCCGGCCAAGACGGACAGCGTTCTTGGGGAACCACTTCTCCTGAAGCGCAACCTCCCGGTCCGCGCTCTTCAGGTGGTTGACCAGCCGTTCTCGCAGGTCGGTCGCGCCGCCGTCGAATCGCCCGTCAGGCATCCCGGGCAGCCACTCCGCGATCAGGCTCACCAGCCCGTCGCTCTGCGCCGCGTCGCTCAGGCGATCAGCTATGCTCGCCTGGTAGGCTTCGAGGAACCAGCCCTCCCGCCAGTCGAAGGCGGGGGCGGCGGCCTCGGCCCATGCGGCGAAGTCCGCCATCCTGGGGAGCTTGCCCCGCAGACGTTCTTTCGTCGCAGCGAGGTTCTTGAGCGCCGTGGCTACGCCGTCGAGCAGCGCCCCGAGAATACGAGGGCGTGCCGCATCGACCGCAGCATCAACCTCATCCTCCAACAGACGTGTATCTTCGCCCACGGGGCCGAGGGCGATTAACACGGTTCGGTCGAGAAAGTCTGGCCGCTCGGTCCCGATGTGAATGCCTGTCAAGGCGACTGGCCGCTTGACGTCGATCGCGTGCCCTTCCTCGTCTGTGTAGAGCCTGCGCTTCTCCAGCCCGCCGCCCGTGGCCAGGCGACAATATGCATCGGACATGTCGCCCTTGATGAACGTCACGTTGTCTGCGGCCACCAGCCACCTGTTCTGGGCGGCGACGACAAGATCGTCCTCATCCAACGGCGCGCCCGGGGTCTCCGGGATTCGCGGGTCGATGAGCCGTGTCACGAGTCGCAGAAACGACGTCTTTGCGCTGCCCATCCCGCCGACCGCGTAGAGGATGGGCTGTGCGACGTTCGGCCGAAGATACGAGACGAGGGTGCCGACAAGCAGCACCATGTCCTCGTCGCCGCGAACATTGACCAGCGCCCGCAATTCCTCGATGTCGCCGCCGCGTTCGGGCAGGGGTAACGCGCGCGTCGGGCCGGGCCGCCGGAAGCGGACAGGCGGTTCGCCGTCGAGCACCCGCCAGCCTTCCGACGTAACCTCGATGACGCGCCAGTCGTCGTCGCCGAGGTCGAGATAGATTCGCCCATCGGCCTCGGCGACGCGCACCCAGGTCGCATGCTGGCGGCCGTCGAACCGCGCCCTTGCCGACGCCTGCTCCAGCACTGCGGTTAGAGCTTCCTTCGGCGGGGGCCTGCCCTTCGCCTCGTAGAACGCGCGGGCCAGCCATTCGCGAAAGGCACCGCTCTTGACCGGGTGGTGCTCGCGGTGCTCGGCAACGGGGACGGTGGCGTAGGCGATGCAGCGTTCGTCGTGCCACAGCTCGACCGACGCCAGCAGGTCCATGAGGACGGTTGCCGCGGACTGTTTGCCGCCAGGTTCCTTCTTGCAGACGTTCGCGACGATCTTGTCGATGCGCTTCGCCGGCAACGGCCCGTCCGCGAATTTCGGATGGAGCTTCGAGCCTGTGACGTTTGCCGCATCGATCTCCGCTCGCACCGCCGCCTCGGGATCTGCACCCTCTGGCAGCTTGGCGAGCACGGAACGGCCCAGGCTCATCAGAGCCGAGTCACAGCCCTCGGCGGCGAAGCCGCTTGCAGCGCCGTTCGCCTTCTTCGGGGGCGCCTCGCCGTTCACCTCCGGCGGGTAATGCTTCTTCGGTACGATGCCGCCGAGGTCCGCCGGATCGACACGCCGCGCCTCGGCAAGATCGAGAAACTCCTCCAATTCGAGGCCGTGTCCGTCGTCAGGAGACAGCGCATACTCCAACGACACACCCTTTCCCGAATTGCGATAGGGAGCGGCGATGCCGTTGCCTGTCTCCAATTTACCTGTGGTTGGATCAGGTGTACTGGACAGCGCCGCCTGTTTCGGGAACACCTCGGCACCCGGATAGCCGAGTGCAGCCGCCCAGACCGTCAACTCCCCGCGGACGATCTCCGCCGTTACCGGCTCGCGTAGGAACAGGAACAGGTGAGCCCCGCCGCTTTTCGATTGGCAGACAACTAGAGGCAACTTCGCTTCCTTGACGCGCGCGACGAGCGCCTCCAGGTCGAGCGGGTACTGGTCCACGTCGATCGCGCCGAAGCCCGCGTTTCCGTCGCGCCGGATCGGGATCGGCACGAGGCAGTGCTTGCCGTCGAGGTGGCGGTGCCACGCGGTTTCCGAAACGTGCTTTTTGACGGTCGTGTATTTCGCTCCCGCCTTGCCGCGGGCGTCCTTCTTGCCGGTCAGGACGGAGACGCCGTGGGCGTGTTCAGCGGGCTGGAATAGTGCATCGAGTCGGTGTATAATTCTCGTGTCGGCATTCCTCTCGACACGCAAGCTTTCCTCGCCGCCGTCCCGCACCATCGGGGCGGCGGTTTGCGGTTGGGTGTCCATCACCTGCCCCCCACCATCTCTGCGATGCCCCTGAGCATCTGCCGTTCGCTTGCCTCTGCCGCCTGCAGCGTCTCAAGCTGATCGGCTGGCAGGTGCAGCTCCAGCACCGACGTCACTAGCTCGCGCAAGCGGTCGGGGGGGATCGCGTCGAGTTCGACACTGACGTCGCCGAACCCCTTGGAGCGTGTGTCCGACTTCTTCGTCGGTCGCGTCGGGAGGTCCCAGGCTTCTATCTGTTCAGGTGTGACGGCGATGCGCTCGAAGGTGATGTCGTCGTCGGGCGCCATCTCCTTCAGCGTTTCCTCGATCTTCTCCGCTGCGTTCACGCCGCTGGGGTCATAGTCGCCCAAGTGATAGATGTACGTCCGCCGCCGCAAGCTGCGAATCTCTTCAGCGGCGCTGTGGAGGAATGACAGGCTGGCGTAGCCGCGAGCCACCATTAGCGGCACGTCGTAGAGTGCCGTGACCGGGTACACGACGCCGGCGAGTGCGTCCTTTTCGAGCCAGATCTCTACGTAGGTGTCGAGATCTGACCAGAGTGCCTTTCGGTAGTAACGGGCGGTCTCGACAACCGCTTGCTTGGCGCTGTTGAAGCTGTCCGGTTTACTGCGCCAACGGGTGCTGTCCGCCAGCCAACCATAGGGCAGCGTCCCGTCCCGTCGCATCAGCGTCAGGTCCGTCTGCACCTTCCTGTATCCGGACTCGGCTTTCTCGACGATGCCGTGGACGGACGCCTGGTAGAACACCTGTCGCACGCTCATCGGCTGCTGCACTTTCACGATTGCGTAGATGGCGTCGCGGCGGTCTTGCACCTCGGACTTCGTCGCCCTGAGGCGTTTTATGTGGCTAGTTCCATAAGCGTCGGCTGTGGCTTCCTGTATGGTGGTGTCCATCGTTCAGCCCTCCGCGTTGGCGGTTGCGGGGGCATATGCGACAGGGCGACGGCTACCGATCCAAGCTTCAACGTCGGCCTCGCGAAAACCGATTTTCCGCGCGCCGAGCTGCACTGGCGTGGGGAATGAACCGTCGGCGATTAACCGCCAGAGATGGACTCTGGAGTACGGGACTACGGCTAACACCTCCCTGGTGGTCAAGATTCTATCGAGCATGTCGGGACTCCTTGCCGAAAAAGTTGTTGACGGCCCGGCGGGAAGAGTCCAAAATCCGATTGTTCAGAAGGGATTCGGCCTCGCGCCGGGCAGGTGACACTGCGGAACTTTTCGTGGTGCCATCATGCTGCTTATTATACCACACGCTTTTGCGGCTCCCGCGCCCCCGGCACGAATTCCCGAAAACGCCGAATCCGCGCGTTATTTCAAGGGCTTGGCGAGGCGGCCCGGAATCAGTTTTTTCTGAGATTGACGATTTTGGCGTCCTGATCGGCTGGCTCGGTGACGTAGCTCGCCCATTCCGCCATGAGCTTGCGACGCCGTTCCAGCAGCGTCGTCCTTCGATAGGCGCGAATAACCTCGCTGGAGACGCGGTGCCCGAGCGCCATCTCAAGCACATGCTCGGGGTACGCCGTGCGCTCCGCGCCCCATGTCCTGAACGTCGCACGGAATCCATGCTGGACGATCCGTCGCCCGCCAGCGCGGGGGTCCGTGTAGCCCTCGCCCCCAGCCTTGATGCTGGCGTCGTGCATCCGCCCTATGAGGTTGCCGAAAGCATTCTCGGAAAGCGGCTTCCCGTCGCGCAGGAATATCAGTGCGTCCGGGTTGCCCTGCGGCAATTCGCTCAGGAGCGCGAGCGCGTCGTCGGACAGGGCGATCACTACGTCTCCGGCTTCGTCGCCCGTGATCTTCGTTCCGGCACGGTCCGCGGGCAGCGTCCACGTTGCATCGTCAAAGTCTATCTCGCTCCACGTCGCGCCGCGGACCGCGGTCGAGCGCGTCGCGGTCAAGATTGAAAATTCAAGCGCCCGCGCCGTCGTGCCCTCGCGTGTCCGCAGGTCCGCCATGAGCTCCGCCATCCGCTGGTAGGGCAGGGACGGTTGCGAGGTTGCCCGGTGGATCTTGCCGGGGGCTGGCAGCAGTGCGTCGAGCCTGCCACGCCACGTCGCCGGGTTGCTCGCCTTCCTGTGCCCGGCGGCGATCGACCAGTCGAATACTGCGCGCGTCCTCTGCAATATCTTCTTCGCCGTCGGCGGCATGTCCGCCCAGATCGGCTCCAGCATCGCCACCACGTCGTCAACGTCGATATCCTCGACGGGACGGTCGCCGAAGTGCGGATAGACGTAAGCCTCAAGCGTGCCCGCCCATCCTGTCTTCGATTTCCGGTGCCGGAGTTCCGGTCCCTTGATCGCCAGCACCTTCTCGGCGGCTTGCCGGAACGTCATGCGCGTCTGCCGCTTGCGTAGCTCTTCCTGAATGCGGCGGCGCTCCTCGACGGGATCGATGCCCGCCTCGATCAGCGTCTTAGCCTCTCGCGCCTTCGCCCTGGCACGCTCCAGCGTCACGTCGGGGAACGCCCCCAAGCCGATGTCGCGGCGCTTGGCGCCGACCGTGGTACGGAGAATCCACGAGCGGCGCAGGACGCCGGATTTCGGGTTGCGGCTGACCTGGAGCATCAGCCCGCGGACGCCGCCGACGCCGTGCAGCCCTTCCTCGTTCCGTAGCTTGTTGACGGCGGCAGGGCTTTTTGCTTCAACGATTTTCGGCATGGTTCGATTCCTTCCCTGGACGCCACAGCGGCGTTTTCGTACCCAACATACTACTCACAATAAGGGAAGGAATATAGGGAAATATTAGGTAACGCTATGTGCGCAGGGAACAGCCCTGCCGAGCGGCAAGGCTTTGAAATGGTTACAAATTCGCTAGTTATTTCAATGGCTTAGAAGGCGCGGGAGGCGTTCCTAGGGGACGCCATCTTCCGGCCAGCGTCTTGGGTGGCGCGGTTTTCACGGACGCGCAGTCTTGCTGCACTCGGCAGCTTCTTCGAACATCGCGACAGTCACTCCCGCGCCTCGAACCAGGGCGGGCAGGCGTAACGGCGGGTGATCTCCTCGCCTGGCGCAATGTCGCGCGTTGCCGTCAGCACGACGATCCAGCCGAGCCCGTCATCATGGCGGTAGCTCGTGGTCGCGTTCGGACGGTCGGCGTGGTTGCACAGGCTGGCTAGGCCGAAGACCAGCAGTCCGAGGTCGTCGTCCTTCGGATGGGCGAAATAGTAGTGGCCGACTACGGTGCGTTCCATCAGCGCGCATTCGTCGGCGCCGAGTACGGCGGTGCAGTCCTCGATCAGCGTTTCGCTGCGGGTGATCGGGGCAGTGGCGAACACGCCGCGGCCTTTGCCTGGCGCAGTTCCGGGCGCGACCTTCATCGGCCGGCGGGCGCGGGCAGCGTCTTGCTGAAGACCACCTTGCCGTCGCCGGGACGGTAGAAGTCGGGCAGGGTGGCGGCGACCGCGTAGCCCGAACGGGCGTAGAAGGCGCGCGCGGCGGCGTAGCGTTCCGTCGTCGAGGTGTCGATATAGATTCGGCGGGCGCCGGCGCGCAACATCGCCGCCTCGGCTCGCTGCAGCACGCGGCCTCCGAAGCCGTGCCTCTGGCGGTCCGGATGGACGGCGATCCAGTACAGGTCGAAGCTGTCGTCCGTGCCCGGAATCCGGCCATAGCAGGCATAGCCGACCATCGCGCCGCCTTCCTCGGCGATGATGAACTCGTAGCCTGAAGCGCGGCCGCGTGTGATGCGTTCGACCACCAGTTCCTCCGCGATGGCGACTTCGTCAGCGGTGAAGGCGCCGGTCGCCGCAACCAGGGTACGGACCCCGACCGCGTCCTCCTGGCGTACCGATTCGCGCCAGGACAGGCCACGCGGCCGCATCGTTGCCGGCACGCGCAGGCGGAAGCGTGCGTCGCCGGTGCCGCGGGCATCGTCGAGCCCGTCGAGCACGCCGGCGAAGAAGTTGCGGGCATTGGTGCCGAGTGTGCGGATGCGGTATCCGCCCTCCTGTACGAACAGGGTGGGGTAGCCCGCGGCGGCGATCGTCCGGCCGATCCGGCGGAAGTCGGCGGCGCGGTTCGACCAGGTGCCAGTGGGGTCGCCACGCCCGGTATCGAAGCCCAGCGAGACGACGAGGAACGCCGGCTGGTGCCGGTCGATGCGCCGCAGTGCACCGGCTAGCGCCTCGCGGTACTGCTCAGGCGTCACCGACTCCGGCAGCGGGATGTTGTGGTTGTAGCCCGCCCCGCGGTCGCGCCCCGTCTCGTTGCGGAAGCCGCTGAAGTACGGATAGGCGAAGGTGGGGTGGCCGTGGATCGACACGGTCAGCACGTCGTCGCGCCCGAAGAAGATGTCCTGCTGGCCGTTGCCGTGATGGTAGTCGATGTCGAGCACGGCGACCTTGCCGTAGCGGGCGAGATAGTTGGCCGCGATGGCGGAATTGCAGAAGTAGCAGAAGCCGCCGAAGGACCGCCGCTCGGCATGGTGTCCGGGCGGTCGCACCAGCGCGTATGCGGCCGGCACCCCCTGAAGCACCTGATCGGCGGCAGTCAGCGTGCAGTCGACGGCATGGCGCGCCGCGGGCCAGACGTTGGCGTTGAGCGGCGTGAAGGTGTCGATGCACCAGTAGCCGGCCAGCACCGACCGCTCCCTCGGGCGGCGCTGCGCGTTGCGGATCGGAAAGACGTAGGGGTAGACGGACTTGTTCGCCGGCGTCTCCTTGCACGCGCGCTGCAGGTACTCCACCAGTCCCGTATCGTGGACCTCGGTGATGAAGCGGTCGGGAAAGCGCCGGGGCGGCAGGCGGGTGAACCAGCCGGTCTTGTCGAGTTCGGACAGGATGGCGGCGACGCGGACAGGCGCCTCGACGTAGCCGCGGTCGCGTACATGGTGAATCTCGTGGCGGTCGTTCACCACGAGGGGCATCGGCCGCCTCGGTGCGGGCGACGGGGCACTCACCGGCTCGGTCTTCAGGTAGCGCGGCGGGCGCAGCGCGTAGCCGCCGGGGACGATGGACCCGACGACGCGGGCGACGTAGTCCGGCGGGCAGATGCGGCTGTACTTGCGCTCGAGTATGGCGCGGACGATCCGCCGCAGCTTCTCGGCGTCCGGTAGCCCGCGCTGTCCGAGCCCGTCGAACACCAGATAGGGCATGTCGGTGTCGCCGGGGTTGATCGGCAGGTCATAGCCGGTGCCGACGACAGGAAAGGCGCCGTATCGCTCGTAGAAATTCAGCCGACGGGCGTTCTGCCGGCGAATGGTCGGGTCAGGACTCTTGTCAGCATCGTCGGGCAGGCACTCGAAATAGAGGCCCTCGGCGCCGAGGTCGACCGCCTCCTCGCGCACCCGGTCGTACAGCACGCCGCCGATACCGGATCCCGGCCGGCCTCCCGGCGAGACCGAGAGGATGTCGAGATAGGCGAAGCGCAGCTCCGGGTCATGCATCAGCAGCGCGACGGCGCGGACGTGATCGCGATCTTCCGCCACCAGCAGGCTGGAGACGAAGCCCATGCGGAAGGGATTGCCGAGCTGCTGCGGCAGCTTTCGCACATCCTCGGCCGGAATGCCGGGGAACTGGGTGGCGATGATCGCCTGGACGTCCTCCACGGCGCTGCGGTTGGCGGGGCTGTGGCTGTCGGTGATCCTTCGGATGCGCAGCATGACGGGGCGATTATGCGTTCCCGGCGAGGGCCGCGTCGACTATGCGGCCGACCATCGCGTCGAAATCGAGCCCGTCGTGCGCAGCGGCGGCGGCGAAGCCGGCGTCCGGCGACAGGCACGGGTTCACGTTTATCTCGAGGATCCACGGCTCGCCTTCCCGGTCGACGCGGAAGTCGACGCGGGCGTAGCCACGCAGGCCGAAGGCGGTCCAGCACCGGCGCGCCAGTTCCTCGAGCCGGGCGACCAGCGGCATGTCGGAGGTCGGGAACGCGAAGCGGCGGGGCGTATGGTCGAAGGCGAAGCTGCCGGCGCCCCATTTTGCCTCGTAGTCGACGATCCTGGGCCTGTCGTCGGGGTAGTCGACGAAGTCGATCTCGGCCGGCGGCAGAACATGCGGCCGTCCGTCACGCTCGATGACCGACAGGTTGAACTCGCGCCCTTCGACAAAGGCTTCGGCGAAGAAGCGACCGCCGAAACGCCGCTGGCGCCGGGCGATCTCCGCGGCAGCATCGACGGCCGCAACCACGGAGCCGGCATCGATGCCGAGCGAGGCATGTTCGGTCAGCGACTTGACGATCGCATGCCCGGCACCGTCGAGGCCTTCGCCCGTCTCGGACCATGCCGGGGTCGGCAAGCCCTCCGCCCGCAGCAGGCGCTTGGCACTGGTCTTCGACAGGGTGAGGTTGAGGGACTCCGCCGGGCCGCCGGTATAGCGCAGGCCGAGATGACCGAATACCGCCGGCGCCAGCGGCGCCAGCGCGCAGTCGCCCGCCAGCGCCTCGACGAGGTTGAACACCGCGGCGGGCCGGCGCGCGGCGAGGGCCTGCAACGGACTCAGGTCGAGACCGAGATGCAATATCTCGCTGCGCCAGCCGAGCCGGCCGAGGGCCGCGTGGATCGCTTCGGCGGCGATCACGGTGTCGGCCTCATCGGGACGGTCGGCTGCCGCGCCATGGATGACGGGCAGGAAGCCGGAGGTCGCCACGACGGCCTGCTAGGCCACCCTCCGGGCCGCCGTATCGAGGCCGAGCCGCAGGCATGCCGCGTCGACGATTCCGGCGATCAGGGCCTCGTAGGGCATCCCGGCCAGCGCGGCGAGGATCGGCAGGTCGGAATGCGACGGGTGCAGACCCGCCAGGGTGTTGACCTCGAGGAAGTGCGGCACCCCGGCGTCGTCCGAGCGCATGTCGATGCGCGCGGCGTCCCGGCAGTCGAGCGCCCGGTATGCCCCGAGCGCCGTCTCGCCGGCCCTCCGGGCCTCGGCGTCGTCGGCCAGGCGGTAGGTCACCCGGTTCTCGCAGAGCTCCTTGTTCTGAAAGGAGTAGACCTCGGCATCCGCGTTCGCCAGCAGCAGGATTTCCATCACGGCTATGACGCGCGCGGCGGCGCCGTAGCCGAGGATGCCCACGGTGAACTCGCGGCCGGACAGGAACGTCTCGGCGATGGCGGACTGGCCGAACCGCCGACGCAGCGCCGCCGAGACGGCGATGAGATCCGCGCGGTTGTCCACCTTCGATGCGGATTCGCAGCCCTTGCCCGTACCCTCCGCGACCGGCTTGACGAACACTGGCCAGGGCAGGATGCAGTTCTCGGCGTCCTCGTCGGAGGCGATGAGCTGAAACGGTGCGGTCGGCAGGCCGACGCTCCGGACAAGCCGCTTCGCCACCGCCTTGTCCAGGCCGACCGCCTGGGTCAGCGGGTCGGAGAAGACGTAGGGTACGTCGAAGGCCTCAAGCAGGGCAGGGACCTGCGCCTCGCGGCTGCGTCCGCGCAGCCCTTCGGCGATGTTGAAGACGAGGTCCCAGCGGTCGCCGGCGACCAGTCTCTCGGCCAGCCGGCGCACGTTGCCGATGCGGTCGGCGGCGTGGCCGAGGCGCCGCAGCGCTGTTTCCAGCGCCGCGACCGTCTCGGGTGAATCGAACTCCGCAAGCGCCTCTTCGCTCAGTGTCGGATCGCCTGCGTAGTCGTCGCGAAGGTCGTAGGTCAGGCCGATGCGCACGACGCAGCCTCCGGGGCGATGTTGCGGTCGGCGCCGTACTGGCTGTCCGGATCGTGGTAGCGGTAGACGTTGCCCTCGAAGTTGCGCAGCAGCAGGTCGTCGCCGTCGCGCCCGACCACGTAGTCGGGCAGGAGCGGGATCTTGCCGCCGCCGCCCGGAGCGTCGATCACGTAGCTGGGAACGGCGTAGCCGGTGGTGTGGCCGCGCAGCCCCTCGATGATCTCGATGCCCTTGGAAACCGGCGTGCGGAAGTGCGCGGAGCCGGTGATCGGGTCGCACTGGTAGAGGTAGTACGGCTTGACCCGGCGCATCAGCAGGCCGTGCATCAGCGGCTTCATCACCTCGACGGAGTCGTTGATGCCCTTCAGCAGCACGGTCTGGCTGCCGAGCGGGATGCCGGCGTCGGCGAGGCGGCCGTAGGCCTCCGTCACCTCCGGGGTCAGTTCGCTCGGGTGCGTGACGTGGATGCTCATCCACAGCGGGTGGTGCTTCTTCAGCATCTTCACCAGCGACCGGGTAACGCGCATCGGCAGCACCGACGGCACCTTTGAGCCGATCCGGACGAACTCGATGTGCCGGATCTTGCGCAGGCGACCGAGCAGGTAGTCGAGCCGGTCGTCCGCGAGAGTCAGCGGATCGCCGCCCGACAGCAGCACGTCGCGTACCTCGGTGTGCTCCTCAAGGTAGGCCAGGGCCTTCTCCCACTGCGACTTCGAGAACGAGTACTCGCCGCCCGCCTCGCCGACCATGCGCGACCGCGTGCAGTAGCGGCAGTAGGTCGAGCAGAAGCCGGTGGTCAGGAACAGCACTCGATCCGGGTAGCGATGCACCAGACCCGGCACTGCCGCGTCGTGGTCCTCGCCGAGCGGGTCGTCGGCCTCGCCAGGCGCACGGACGTACTCCTGGCCGACCGGGATGTGGGTCCGGCGGAGCGGATCGTGCGCGTCCTCGCGGCTCATCAGGCTGGCGTAGTACGGCGTGATGCCGACCGGCAGCGAGCCGCTGTGCTGGCTGACTGCCGCGCGCTCGTCGTCGGACAGGCGGAATACCTGCTCGAGTTGGCCGAGCGAGCGGATGCGGCTGCGCAGCTGCCAGCGCCAGTCGCTCCAGTTCTCCACGGTGCTTTCGGGGAAGAAGCGCCGCAGGAAGGCGCGGCTGCGGGCGCTGGAGGGGAAGCGCTCGATGCGCGTGCGCGCCGGCTCCGAACTACGCGACGCCGCGCGCCTCAGCGCGTCTGGGTGGAGGTTGAAGGGAAGAGAGGAAGAGGAGACATCGGCGACCGCGCCGCGGTCCGGGGGCTCGGATTGAGCCGCCTCTAAGTCGTCCATCGGATGGAATATCCGTCCTTCGATCCGCCTGCGATCATCGTGCGACCATCGCCGATTGTGTCATCGCCGGCATGTCGGCGATTCAATTGTCCATTCCGGGGGCGATTTCAACTAAAACCGCGGGCTCCTCGAAAAAATGTTGTAAACAGACGCTGACGACTGTGGCGGCGTCGCATTTTGCAAGTAAACAGTCTGCCGACCACTTGGTCCGGCACTAGAGTCGCCAGAGATCGACGCCGTCCGGGCGGCTGGTGCGGTCGAGCACGCCGCGGATGTCGACGACGAGGCCGGTCTCGCCATTAAGACGCCTGATCATCGCAGGCCAGCCAGCCTCGCGGAAGCTGCGGTGCGGCACGGCGAGCACCACCACGTCGGCGGGCGTCATCTCGTCGAGCGGCGTCAGGTCGAAGTTGAATTCCTCGCCGACCGCATGCGCGTCGGCGAGCGGATCGGCGATTTCCACGTCGAAGCCGAAGGCACGGAACTCCCGCACCATGTCGACTACCTTGGTGTTGCGGATGTCCGGCACGTCCTCCTTGAACGTGAGGCCGAGGATGGCGGCGCGCGGACGCCCGGTGCCGTTGAGCCTCCCGGTCCGCATCAACCGCTTGATTGCCTCCCGGGCGGCGTAGGCACCCATGCCGTCATTGATGCGGCGGCCGGCGAGAATGACGTTCGGCTGATAGCCTGCGCGCTCGGCGCGGTGAGTCAGGTAGTAGGGGTCGACGCCGATGCAGTGACCGCCCACCAGCCCGGGCGAAAAGCGAAGGAAGTTCCACTTGGTCCCGGCTGCGGCCAGCACGTCGCCGGTGTCGATGTCCAGCTTGTCGAAGATGATCGCCAGTTCGTTCATCAGCGCGATGTTAAGGTCGCGCTGGGTGTTCTCGATGACCTTTGCCGCCTCGGCGGTGCGGATGGTCGGTGCGCGGTGCACGCCAGCGCGGACCACCCGGCCATACACGCCGGCGACGATGTCGAGCGTGGCCTCGTCCTGCCCGGAAACCACCTTGGTGATATTCTCGAACCGGTGCTCGGGATCCCCGGGATTGATGCGCTCGGGCGAATAGCCGACGGTGAAGTCCTGGCCGCACAGGAGCCCCGACTCCGCCTCCAGTACCGGAACGCAGTCCTCCTCGGTAGCGCCGGGGTAGACCGTGGATTCATAGACCACGATATCGCCCCGGGACAGGCAACGACCCACTGTCCGGCTGGCGGCGAGCAGGGGGGACAGGTCCGGGCGGAAGTCGCCGGTCACCGGCGTCGGGACGGTGACGATATAGAAGTCCGCCCTGGCGATGTCGGCGGCCTCCGCGGTCAGGTGCAGCGTCGGCGCCCGCAAGGCCTCGGCCTGCACTTCCCCGGTGCGGTCGATGCCGGCCCTCAGGTCCCCGATGCGCTGCCTGTTGACGTCGAAGCCTATGACCTCGAAACCGGCCGCCGCAAAGCCGGCCGCGACGGGCAGGCCGACATAGCCGAGCCCGATGACCGAGATGATGCGTTGCTGGGACATATGATCATCGTCGTTGGGCCGAACGGGCGCCCGGCCTGGATTTGCAGGGCCGTGGGCTTAGCGCACCGCCGCTCGCGGGTAAAGACGTATTGCGGTGGAACCCTTCCCTGCACAACGGGTTCACATGACAGCAGGCGGTGCCAACGGTGCTCGGGAAGCCAGCCTAAGCATAAGTGGATAATGCCTTTCCACTTGTGTTTGACGGCTTCTCCATCTAAGGTCCGCTGCAAGTGCGGGGGCCGGGCTCACGTGGGTGGCGGCCGACGACCAGAGATGGTCTCCTAGGGCAAGATTTCCAGCGAGGCGATGATGACGCTCAAGCGGCTCTTTATCACGGCTATTACCGGTCTGGCTCTACTGTCGATGCCGATGGCAGGTGCTATCGCGCAGCAGTCCGGCCAGCAGGGCGGCGCAGGCGGTGGCGGCGGCGGTGCCGGTGGCGCCGGAGGTGGTGCCGGCGGCGGTGCCGGTGCCGGCGGTGCGGCGGGCGCGGGTGCGGCCGGTGCGGGTGCGGCTGGCGCGGTAGGCGCCGGCGCGATCGCAGCGGGAGTGGCGGCGGCGGCGGCGGTTGCCGGGATCGCAGCGGCTGCAGCCGGCGGCGACGACGACAACGACACCTCGACCACGACCAGCACTTCGACGGCGACCGCGACGTCCACCAACTAGGCGTCTCGCGACCAGCGATCAGTGTCAAAAGGGCGGGCAGCCTCCGGGTTGCCCGCCCTTTTGCTGTGGGGGAGGTCCGCTGCAGGAGCCGCGTTGGTCTCAGGCCAGGGCGGCAGGCTTGGTGATGTTGATCTCGACGGGAGGAGTGCCCGGCGCGAAGTGCTGCAGACTTCGCCAGACGAAGCCGCTGTCGGTATCGATCCAGAACCGGTTCTCGTGCGACCAGTCCATGATCGGCACCTCGTTTCGTTCCCTGACGACGATGCAGTCGTACTGCAGTTCCAGGATCTCGATTCGCTCCTCGCCGACGGGCTCGTAACGTGCCGCGACGCCCGCGTCGAAATAATTGCCCGGCATCACGTCGACGTAGCGTACGAGGCCCGCCGCTTCGCTCGCGCGGACCGCGGCGCCGGTAGTCAGCGGATCCGGTCCGGCAAGTCGCGTGTGGACCAGGTTGGCAGGGAGGCCGACGGTCTTCACCAGCCTTCCCTCGCGAGTGACGAACACGTTCCGGTCCGCAGATATCCAGTGCAGGTCAAGCGCGTCGATCCTGCCGAGCACCAGCAGGGACTGCGGCCCGCGGCCTATCTTCGCGAGGATCGTGGCGTACGGAATTTGGGCCACCTGTGCCCGGCTGACCTCGACGCCTTCCATACCGTTCCACCAGAAGTCGAATGCGTCGCTGGCCCGGTCGAACGACCGGCTGATGCCGCATCCGCCGAGTGACAGGGCGGCAATACCGACGAGGAATTCGCGTCTGTTCATCGCTCCGATGGGTCGACCTCGGTTAGGCAGAAGTGGATATCGCGCGCGGGCGCGGCCTGCGTCAAGTGTGCCGGCTGCGCCCGTGATAATCTCCCCATCCCGCAACTCCTGCTTCAGGAAGGTCATATGCTGCCTGATCCGATCGCGCGCTGCCGCGCCCTGTTCGATTCCTCCATGGAGGTCAAGCGCCGAACACGCGACGCCGGCGCCGAGACCATCGTCGCCATGGCGGACAACGTCGTCGCCGCCCTGCGCGGCGGCGGCAAGCTCATGCTGTGCGGCAATGGCGGCTCTGC
>JBBDQX010000224.1:0-15903 GCA_040905765.1 Acetobacterales bacterium | reverse complement strand
GAGCCAGTCGAGGCAGCGCATCGCGGTGAAGGGATCGTTGACCCCGGGCGACAGCGCGCGGGCGCCGATCTCCACGAGCTGCTGCACAACCAGCAGGATGTCCTGCATGTGCGTGCGCTCGCTGCCGACGGCGAAGCAGCGGGCCATCGCGTGCAGGGCCTCGTCCGGCAGCTCCTCGCCGGCGGTGACGCGGCCGAGCAGCTCGCCCTCCCCCACGAAATCGCCGGGGCGGCGAACGAGATGCAGCATGGCGTCGTGCCGGCAGGCCAGCGTCACCAGGCTGTCGTCGTCGCGATGGACGATGTAGCCGCTGTCGGCCGCGCATAGCGGCTGGCCGTCTAGCGGCGGCTCCGCCTGCCGCGAGGGCGTCGGCTCCGGCCCCTCGCCGACCCGATGGGGGAAGGTCTCGTCCACCTTGTCGAGCAGCTCCCGGCCGATCTGCGCCACCACCTGCGACGCCTGGATCGACATCGGCGTGTGGTGGAAGAAGTAGATCAGCACGCCGAGGCTGAGCGCCGTCAGCGCCAGCGCGACCAGCACGCCGAGATGGGGCACGAACGCCTCCGCCCCTTCCGAGTCGCCGTCCCCGCGCACCACGCGCAGCACCATCAGGCAATAGACGAAGGTGGCGATAAAGCTGCCGAGGGTGATCTGGTTGCCGGTGTCGCGCATGAAGTTGCCGAGCAGGCGCGGCCCGAGCTGCGAGGTGGCGTAGGCGACCGCGGCGACGGTGATCGAGAAGGTAACGCCCGCCACCGTGATCATCGAGCCGGCGATGGTCGCCAGGATGGCGCGGGCACCGGCCGGCGTCTCGAAGGCGAGCCAGCCAGGGCCCGCTTTCCAGTCCGCCCCCAGCCAGACGTCCAGCCCGGTGGTGGCGATGGCGAGCACGCCGGCGGACAGCGCCATCAGCGTCGGCACGAACCAGTAGCTGTAGCGGATCGCGTTGAGGTACTTCGCTATGTGAGCGCGCATCGGCCTCGCCCGGCAGTCCACGGAATGGCCCGCACACGCGTCGGCCGCGGGCGGCGCCAGCGTCAGGGTAGCGGAGCGGCCGCGTCCCGGAAAGGCGACGCCCCGCCCGGGGGTTCCGGACAGGGCGCCGATCTTCAGGCGATATAAAGGACGGTCAGAGCTGCGGCATCTGCGCCTTGAAGTCCTGCAGCGCGGTGACGAACTTGGCGTGCTCGTAGCCGTCGTCGCTGGCGGTCGCGGCGTAGAGCTTCTCCAGCGACTTGCCGAAGGTGTCGGCCTGGGTCTGGTCGATCGCCCCGGTGTCGCGCATGGCGTTGACGATGGTGCCCAGCGCCATGGTCGCCTGCTCGGCGCCCGGGTAGTCGGTGTAGTTGCCCTCGAGCCCCCATTCGACCACGCCCTTCATCAGCGCCTGCATGTCCGCCTTCTCGAACTTGCGGTCGGAGAAGCGGCCGACCAGCGTGTCGGTGACGGACTTCAGCGCCTTCGCCTCCTTCAGCAGCGCGTCGTAGTCCTGGCGCACGGCGGCGTGGACGGCGAGGATGCGGGTGCGCAGCTCCTGCCCCAGCGCGTCGTCGACATGCCGGGCGATGATCATCAGCATCAGCATGTTGGCGTCGTTGAGGCGCGGGATGCCCGGGCCGAGGCCGACGGTGGAGCGCGGCTCCCAGCGCTGGTCGTTCAGGCTGCGGTGGCAGGAGTAGCAATCGAACAGCACCAGTTCGGGGAACACGCCGTCCTTGCCCATCTTCGGGTCGAGGACCGCGTCGACCAGCTTCTGCAGCGCCATCGCCTGGCCGATCGCCCAGACCTGCACGCCGTTCCACGAGCCCTTGCGGCGGCGGTAGTCGGAGTCGACCTCGTAGTGCGCCGGCTGCAGCGCGGTGAAGGTGTCGAGCTCGAAGCCCATGCGCGGGTGCCCGGCGCCCATGATGCGGTGGGTGACGAAGCGGCTGTCATCGCCGAAGTGGCAGGACAGGCAGAGCTTCGCCCGCGTCACCGGATTGGCGGTCGGGTACAGGCCGTTGGCGACGTTCTGCTGGTGCGTCGCGTTGGCCGCGATGTGCGTGCCGATCCAGCGGCCCGCGCCGCCGTGACAGGCCTCGCAGGTCACGCCGTCGGTGATCTGGAAGGTGCGATGACGCCGCTCCTGCGGCACGTTGTCGGCGTGGCAGTCGAGGCAGATGCCGGCCTCATGCGCGTTCGGCAGCCCCAGGTTCTTCGCGATCCGCTGCGACCGCTCGTTGAGCAGGACCTGGTACGCCTTGGCGTGCTGGTCCTTGCGCTGCCAGGTGATGAACTCGTTCTGCAGGACCTGCACGCCCTGCCAGGCCTGCACCGCGCCGTGGCAGGTGCTGCCGGCGCAGGTGGCGATGCCCATGTGAATGTCCTTGTCGACCAGTGGCACCGCTGGCGCGCTCGACGCGGACTGTGCCATCGCGGACGCCGCTGCACCGGCGAATGCGAAGAATCCGAGTGCGGCCAGCGTCCTGACCAGACTATGGCTAACGTGCATGGTGGACCCCCCTCTTTATCCCGAAACCTTAGACCACCCCCGACCCGGTTTCGACTGTTTTTAGCCTTTCCGGCATTAAGCTAGTGTTGCACGGGAGTTATCGCACCGGCCGGCCGTCGATCGGCGGGTGCCTGCCGCCCTGTCCGGCGATGCGGCGAAGCTCCTCCAGCGCCGCGGCGGCCTGCGGGTCGGTCGGCTCCAGTTCCCTGACCCAGCTCCACGCCTCGACCGCCTCGCGGTATTCCCCCAGCGCCATGTGCGAACGGCCGAGCATGCGCCAGCCGTCGACGTCGTTCGGGTCGGCCATGAGGCGGTCGCGCAGGACCTGCACGCGCTGACGGATCGTCGCCTCGTCGGGCACGCCCCCGACCCCAACCATACTTCCGGGCGCGGTCATTCCGGGAGCCGGGGCCCCGGGCGCCATCGCCGACGGTTGCGGCGCAGACATCTGCATCTGCATCGGCACCGGCACGGACGACGGCCCCGCCAGCCTGGAGGCCAGCGACATGGCGAACAGGATGGCGGCCAGGCCGAGGCCAGGAATCAGGATCGTCTCACGCGACATCGGGTCCCCCACGACGCTGTACCGGCAGGCGCGACAGCCCGGAAAGCTGACGCATCCGGCACCGATCCACGCTAGGATAGCGCAAGCCCGAAGCGGCGGAAACTCAAGGTACGGCATGGGCCTGGATCCCGGATTCGACCTCTTCGCGGTGGTTGCGGCACCGTTCGTCGGCAGCTTCCTCGCTACCCTGACGCTGCGCTGGCCGGACTGGCGCGGCGCGCTGACCGGCCGCTCCGCCTGTCCGCACTGCCGCACGCCGCTGTCGCCGCGCGACCTGGTGCCGCTGCTGAGCTGGCTGTGGCTCGGCGGGGAGTGCCGGCACTGCGAAGCGCGGATCGACCGCCGCTATCCGCTGTTCGAACTGGCCGCCACCGGCATCGCCCTGTGGGCGGCGCTGACGCTGCCGGCGGGACATGCGCCGGTGGCCTGCCTGCTCGGCTGGTCGCTGCTGGCGCTGGCGGCGATCGACCTGCGTCACTTCGTACTGCCGGACGCGATCACGCTGCCGCTGATGGGCAGCGGTCTGCTGGTCGCGGCGGCGACGGGCGGCACCCCGGCGCTGGCCACATCCGCGTTCGGCGCGCTGCTCGGATACATGCTGCTGGCGGCGACGGCCGCGATCTACCTGCGGCTGCGCGGGCGCGACGGGCTCGGGCTCGGCGATGCCAAGCTGCTGGCCGCGGCCGGGGCCTGGGTCGGCTGGTACGGACTGGGCGCGGTGCTGCTGGCGGCGATCGCCGCGGCGCTGGCGATCGCCACGCTGCGCTGGCGCCGGGGCCTGGCCGACGGAGCGACGCCGATCGCCTTCGGTCCCTATCTCGCGGCCGCCACCTGGATCGGAGCGCTGCATGGTCCGCTCCTCGGCTGACGTCGCCAGCGCGACCGCCTCGGCGATCGAGCGGCTGCGCGCCAGCGGCGCCGTCGACGAGGCCGGGCTGGCGCGGGCGCGCAGCCTCGCCGGCTCGACCGGAGAGCCGCTGCACCGCCTGCTGCCGCGCCTCGGCCTGGTCGGCGAGGCGGCCGTGGCGCGGGCGCTGGCCGACAGCCTGGGCCTCAGGCTGGCGGGGGACGACGACTACCCGTCGACGCCGGTGCTGGGCGACCGGCTGAGCGCCGCCTTCCTCAACACCTGCCGGGTGCTGCCGCTGGCCGCCGACGAGACGCGGGTCGCGGTGGCGATGGCCGACCCGCTGGACGAAGGCACGCTGCAGGCGCTGGCGCTGCAGCTCGGCCGGCGAATCGAGCCGCATGTCGCGGTTCCGGTCGAACTCGACCGCCACCTGGCGCGGCTGTACGGCGACGCCGGCGAGGGCGGCGCGGTCGAGGCTGGCGTCGATTCCGCCGAGGTCGAGCGGCTGCGCGAGATGGCGAGCGAGGTGCCGGTGGTGCGCCTCGTCAACCGGCTGATCGAACGCGCGGTGGCGGCGCGCGCCTCCGACATCCACCTCGAGCCGGACGGCGGCGCGCTGCGGCTGCGCCACCGGGTCGACGGGGTGCTGCGCGACGTCGAGGCGCTGCCGGCGGCGCGGCAGGCGGCGGTGATCAGCCGCATCAAGATCATGGCCGGGCTGAACATCGTCGAGCGGCGGCTGCCGCAGGACGGACGGTGCAAGGTGACGGTGCAGGGCCGTGCTATCGACCTGCGCGTCTCCTGCCTGCCGGCGATGCACGGCGAGGGCATCGTGCTGCGCATCCTCGACAAGGCGGCGGCGCCGCTGGCGCTCGACCGGCTCGGCCTCGGCGAGGCCCTGCAGCGCGGGCTGGCCGGGCTGCTCGACCGCGGCGACGGCATCGTCCTGGTCACCGGCCCGACCGGCAGCGGCAAGACGACGACGCTGTACGCCGCGCTGGAGCGGCTGAACCGGCCGGAGCGCAAGATCGTCACCGTCGAGGACCCGGTCGAGTACCAGCTTTCCGGCATCAGCCAGATCCAGGTGCGCCCGGACATCGGCCTCGGCTTCGCCACCGTGCTGCGCTCGACCCTGCGGCACGACCCCGACGTCATCATGGTCGGCGAGATCCGCGACCTGGAGACGGCGCAGATCGCGGTGCAGGCCGCGCTGACCGGGCACCTGGTGCTGTCGACGCTGCACACCACCGACGCGCCGAGCGCGGTGACGCGGCTCGCGGACATGGGGGTGGAGCCGTACCTCATCACCTCGGCGGTGCGCGGCGTGGTGGCGCAGCGGCTGCTGCGCACGCTGTGTCCGCACTGCCGGACGCCGGTGCCGGACGGTGCGGCGCGGCTGGCGGCGCTGGGCCACGAGGCGGCGGACGCCACGGTTTTCGCCGCCACGGGCTGCGACGCCTGCGGCGGCAGCGGCTATGCCGGGCGGCAGTGCGTCGCCGAGATGCTGCCGCTGGACGAAGGCATGCGCGAGCTGGTGCTGCGGCGCGCCGACGCACCGGCGCTGCGCGCGGCGGCGCGCGCGGCGGGCATGGCGGCGATGCGGGCCGACGGGCTGGACAAGGCGGCGCGCGGCCTCACCGCCATCGAGGAGGTCCTGCGCGTGACGCAGGAGGCCTGAGCGTGCCGCGTTTCCAGGTCAGGGCGGTCGCCGCCAGCGGCGAGGTGACGGAACGCACCGTCGAGGCGCCCGACCGGGATGCCGTGATCGACGGCCTGCGGCGCGGCGACGCGCTGCCGGTGTCGGTGGTGCCGGTGGGCGGCGAGGCGGAGCCCCCCAAGGCGGCGGCGGAGGCGACGGGACGGGCGCGCGAGCGGCCGGGCATCGGCTGGCGGCGTGGAGTGCCGCAAGGCGACGTGACGCTGTTCCTGCGTTCGCTGGAGACGCTGGTCGGCGCCGGGCTGAACGCCGACCGGGCGCTGGCCGTGGCGGCCGAAAGCGCCGGGCGGCCGCAGATCGCCGCGGCGGCGGAGGCGCTGCGCGGGCGGCTGCGCAGCGGCGCGACCCTGTCGGACGCGATGGCGGAGCACCCCGGGCTGTTCGACGGCTTCGACCGCGCGATGGTGCGCGCCGGCGAGAGCGGCAGCGCCCTCGCCCCGGCGCTCGGCCGACTCGCCGAGGCGCGCGAGCGGCGGGAAAGGCTTGGAGCGGCCGTGACCTCGGCGCTGGTCTATCCGGCGGTGCTGCTGACCGCCTCGGGGGTATCGGTCGTCGTGCTGCTGACCGTGGTGGTGCCGCAGTTCGAGGTGCTGTTCCGCGAATCGGCGGCGGAGCTGCCGCTGCTGACACGCATCGTCGTGGGCGGCGCGGCGCTGCTGCGCGACTGGGGCTGGTTGCCGGTGCTGGCGCTGGCGGGCGGCTGGTTCTTCATGCGCCAACGGCTGCGCACGCCGGAGGGCCGCGCCGAACGCGACCGGCGGCTGCTGGCGCTGCCGCTGGCCGGCGACCTGCTGCGCGGACTGGCGGCGGAACGGCTGTGCCGCTCGCTCGGCGCGCTGCTGTCGGGCGGCGTCGCCCTGCCCGACGCGCTGCGGCTGGCGGCGGATACGGCCGGCAACGCCGCGGTCGCGGAACGGATATCGGCCGCCGCCGCGCTCGAGCGCGGCGGCGAGCGGCTGGCCGACGCGCTGGCGCGCCGGCCGGTGCTGCCGCCGCTGGCGCTCGGCCTGCTGCGGGTCGGCGAGGAGTCCGGCACCCTGCCCGCGATGCTGCGGCAGGCGGCGGACGGCCTCGCCGCCGACGCGGAGATGCGGCTGCGCCGCCTCGTCGCGCTGATCGAACCCGTGCTGATCGTCGCCATCGGCCTCGTCGTGGCGGTAATCGTGCTCGCCCTCCTCTCCGCCATCATCGGTGTCCATGCCCTTGTCCTCTGAACACAATCCCTCCGTACGCAGGCGCCGCGACCAGCGCGGCTTCACCCTCGTCGAACTGCTGGTCGTGCTGGTGATCCTCGGCCTGATCGTCGGCATCGCCGTGCCGGCAGCGATCAACTACCTGTCGACCGCCAACAGCGAGGTCGCCCGCATCCAGATCCAGAGCCTGTCGACGGCGCTCGACCTTTACCGGCTCGACAACGGCCGCTACCCGAGCACCGAGCAGGGCCTGAAGGCGCTGGTCGAGAAGCCGGCAGGGGCGACGTCGTGGAACGGGCCGTACCTGAAGGGCGGCAACCTGCCGGACGACCCGTGGGACAGGCCCTATCGCTATCGCGCGCCGGGGCCGGACGGATCGCCCTACGCGATGTCGACGCTCGGCGCCGACGGGGCCGAGGGCGGCGAGGGCGAGAACGCCGACCTGATCCTGCGCTGAACATGGCCCCGCTCTGAACATGGCCCCGCTCTGAACATGGCCCTGCTTTGAACATGGCCCTGCTTTGAACATCCGTGGGCGCGGCCGTCAGTCGGGCTTCACCCTGGTCGAGCTGCTGGTGGTGCTGGCGATCCTCGGGCTCGCCTACGGACTGGTGGCGCCGCTGCTGGCGCGGGCGCTCCCGGGCGGCGATGTCGGCACGGCGCGCCGCGAGATCGTCTCGGCGCTGCGCGAGACCCGCGCCGCCGCGGCGGTCGATGGCGCGCCCGCCGCCTTCGCGCTGGACGCCGAAGGGCATGGCTGGATGGCGGCGGGGCGGCATGTGAAGGCGCCGGCGGGCATGGCGCTGTCGCTGGCGGGCGCGCCGGCGGCGCGGCAGGGCGGGCGCGACGCCATCGTCTTCTTTCCGGACGGCAGCAGCACCGGCGGCCGCGTCACCGCGCGCGCCGGGAACGCCGCCGCGCATATCGAGGTCGACTGGGTGACCGGCCGTGTCCGCGCAGAACAGCCGTAGCGCCGAGGCCGGCATCACCCTGATCGAGGTGGTGGTGGCGCTGGCGGTCGCCGGGCTGGTCGCCGTCGTCGCGCTGCGCACTACCGCCGGGGCACTGGCCGGCGGCGACCGCGCCGAGCACGCGACGATGGCGGTGCTGACCGCCGAATCGCTGCTGGCCGAAGCGGGGGTGACGGCGCCACTGGCGCCCGGCACGCGCGACGGCACGGCGCGGGGCGGCTATCGCTGGACGGTGGAGACCGCGCGCTACGACGGCATCGACGGCGAGACGGCGGAGCGGGTGCCGGTGCGCCCCTACACCGTCGCGGTCACCGTGCGCTGGGGCGACGGCGCGGCCGAGACGGTGACGCTGCGCACCCTGAAACTGCAGCCGAAGGGACGCGACGATGACGGGCGCTGAGCGCCGGCAAGCCGGGCTGACGCTGATCGAGCTGCTGGTCGCGCTGGCGCTGCTCGGGCTGATCGTCGGTGCGCTCGGCGGCGCGCTCGGCACCGGGCTGGCGGGCACGCGGTCGCTGGACCGGAAGGTCGAGCGGCTGGAGGAGGTGCGGCTGACGCAGGCGACGCTGCGCCGGCTGCTGGAATCGGCGCGGCCGGTGCAGTGGCAGGAGCCGGGGCCGTCCGGCGGGCAGGTCGTCGGTTTCGACGGCGCCAGGGAGCGTCTCGACTTCGTCGCCATGATGCCGGCCTGGCCGGCGCAGGGCGGGCTGCACCTAATGCGGCTGGCGCTGGAGGACGGCCGGCTGCTGCTGCTGCGCCGGATCAGCGCCGGCGAGGAGCCGGGCTTCGACTTCGACCGGCTCAGCGAGCGCACGGTGCTGATGGAGGGGGTGAGCGCGCTGCACCTTTCGTTCTACGGCGCCGAGACGGAGCGGCGGGCGGCGCGGTGGCACGACGACTGGCAGGGGGCGACCGCCCTGCCCCGGCTGGTGCGCATCGACGTGGAACGCAGCGACGGCGGACTGTGGCCGCTGATGACCGTCGCGCCGGCGCTGGCGCAGCAGCCGCGATGAGGAACCGCCCGTCACGCGAGCGGAGCAGGGAGCGCGGCGCGGCGCTGCTGGTGGTGCTGTGGATGCTGGCACTGCTGGCGCTGGTCGCGGTCGGGCTGGCCGGAACGGCGCGCACCGAGACGCGGCTGGCCGCCAACCTGGTGGCCGAGGCGGAGTCGCACTACCGCGCGCAGGCGGCGGCGATGCACGCCACGCTGCTGCTGCTCGACACCGCGAGACCACCCCCGCCGCAGATCGCGCTGGCGGGCGACGACGCACCGGAAGCGGCCCCCGACGCCGAGGTGACGGCGCGCGACCAGTGCGGGCTGGTCGACATCAATACGGCGCTGGGTGGGCTGGTGGCGGCGCTGATGGCGACGGCCGGCGGCGGCGCGGATGCCGCCTTCGCGCGCACCCAGGCGCTGCTGGACTGGCGCGACCCCGACAGGTACCGGCGCAACCGCGGCGCGGAGGACGACGACTACGCCCTCGCCGGCCGCGCCCACGGCGCCCGCGACGGGCTGTTCGAGGGCGTCGACGAGCTGCAGCAGGTGCTCGGCATCGACCACGAGGCCTACGACCGGCTGCGGCCGCTGGTCACGGTGGACTGCCTCGCCGCCGGCATCGATCCGCTGGCGGCGCCGGAGCCGCTGCTGCGCACCCTGCCCGGCGTGCCGGAGGAGGAGCGCCAGCGCTTCCTGTCGGCGCGCGCCGAATGGCTGGAGCGACCGGACGAGGGCGAGCCGCCCGAGCTGCGCGGCAGCGGCGACTATGCCGTGCCGTCGCTGGCGCAGGCCTTCGGCATCGAAGTTCGAATCCCGCGCGGCGAGGACGGCGGCGCGGCGGTGACATGGGAGGCGGTGGTGTGGCTGACGGGCGACCCGGAGCGGCCGTTCCTGCTGCGCCGATGGCAGCGGCGCCCGGCGATGCCTCCTGCAACGGAGCCCGATGCGGCGGCGCCCGATATGCGGATGAACGACTCCGAGGCTACCGATTCCGATCCGCCGCGCCTATAATGGCGCACGACAGACGCGACATGTCAGGGGGGAAAGATGGCTTGGCATTCCGGCCGTCTTAGCGTGGGGGTCGTGCTGGTGGCGGCGACGGTCTCGGGCTGTTCGTTGCCCGACCTGCCGAACTGGCTCGGCGGCGACAGCGGGCCGACGGTCTCGACGACGCCCGCAGGGGCCGGCGCGCTTACCGGTGCATTGGCCGGAAACCCCGGCGCGCGCGACGGGATGATCGTCGATCCGGCCGCCGGCTGCGGCACGAGCAATCCCTTCCCCCAACCCAACGAGAGCATCCGCTGGTACGGCGCCTGCGCCGACGGCAAGCTGGTCGGCCAGGGCACGCTGGTGTGGTACCGCGGCCAGCGCGAAACCGAGCGCAACGAGGGCCGCTTCGTCGCCGGCGAACTGCACGGCGAGGCCATCACCACCTATCCCGACGGCCGCTACATCATCGGCACCTACAGCAACGGCCAGCGCGACGGCGACTTCGTCATCCACGTCGGCGACGGCCAGCATTTGCGCGCCGAGTATCGCGGCGGGCAGCTGGCGGCGCAGGAGGAAATGACCCCGCAGCAGGTCGCCGACTGGCGCCAGCAGCGGGCGACGGGCGCGCCCACGCGGGTTGCCGAGGCGCCCGCCGGCGGGTCGGTCGCGCAACACGCCGGGGCGCCCACGACGCCGCGTGCCGCGGCGAACGACACGGACCGCAACGTCTCCCGCACCGGGATCACCGCCGCCACGCCCGCCAGCACGCCCGCCGCCCCGGCCATGTACGCCACGGCGAACGGCACAGCCAACGGCACGGCAAACGTTGCAGATTACCGGGCACAGCCGCAAACGCCGATCCCGGCGATGCGGGAAAGCGTGCGCGAGCCGGTCGAGCTGGCGGCGGCACCACTGCTGGTGCCGTCGAGCGGCTATCTCGATCCGCGCTGGCATTCCGACACGCCGAGCGCGGCGGGTATCGGCAGCGCCGCCTACTATCCCTCCGCACCGGCCCGGGTGACGCAGACGGCGGCCTCCCCCTCGCGGCCGGCCTACGCCATCCCCGGCAGCCAGATCGCCCAGTGGATCGGCGCCGGGACGCGGCCGGCGCCGGTGCCACGGACCGAGCCGGTGCCGATGCCGCGCACGCCGACGGCGCAGCGGCCGACGCCATACCAGCCGGCGGCGATGACGCCGGGCGCCATGCCCTCGACGCCGGCGGCCGGCAATTCCGCGGCGGATTCCCTGTTCAGCCAGGCCTATCGGTACGAACGGGCGGGGCAGACGGCGCAGGCGGCCGAGCTTTACGACCAGTTGCTGTTGACATGGCCATCGGCACCCTCGGCGATGCTGGCCAGCGCGCGCCTCAACTACCTCCGGCAGGGCCAGTCGAGCGGTAGTACGCAGCAGATGGCGCTGTACGCCGACCAGAACGGCGTGGTCGAGACGGCGCGGGGCGAGACGGCACGGCAGGTGGTGCCGGTCAACGCGCCGAGCCCCGGCAACACGTTGCGCCCGGCTTCGCTGAACCCGAGCCTGGTGGCGGACTCGCCGGCGCTGTACCGCACCGTGTGCACGCGGCGCGACCTGTACGAGAACAATTCCGGCTGGTGCGGCGTGGTCACGGCGGTCGAGCCGCAGGCATTCCGCGTCGAGGTGCGGCGCATCCACCTGCGCGGCTTCGGCACCGTCGGCATCACCCGCTCGGCCTGCACCGGCAACCTCTTCTTGAACTGGTTCTCGCGCGGGACGGTGGTGCGGGTACCGCAGCAGTGCATGACCTTCCAGGGCTGAGGGACCGAACGACATGACCGGCCGAAAGCTGACCGCCGCCGTCGCGGCGCTGTGCATCGGACTCGCCCTCGGCGCCGGGACGGCGCGTGCGGCGGAGCCGTCGATCAGGGTGCTCGACGCGCAGGTGTCGACCAACTACGAGGCGTTCCTCGATCAGGTCACCGGGATGATCGCCAAGCAGGCGGCGCGCGCCGCGGCGAGCGCGAGCGGCGGCAGCGGCGGGGCGTTCTACTTCGACCTCAATACGCCGACGGCGGAGATGTCCGGCTTCGCGGGGCTCGGCGAGGCCGACCGCAGCCTGGTGAAGGCGGCAAAGTCGACCTACGACCTTTACCGCGCGCTCGGCGGCCAGCGCATCGAGGGGTCCGGCTTCGTCGAGCGGCGCGACAATCGCTACTACATCGGGCTCGACGGCGAGGGCGGCCGCTGGCTGGCGACACCCGAGGAGGCGCTGGCGAGCCTGGTCGACCAGTTCCAAGGCCACCGCTTCCGCTTCAGCAAGGGCGGCGAGCCGGGCATCAGCTGCCCGCTCGACTTCCGCTGCATCCTCAGGGCGACCTACACCGGCGAGGTCGAGACGGTGGCCTATGCACCGCGCGGCACGACGGTGACGCTGGAGCTGACCGGCGAGGGCTTCGTCAACGCCGGCGGGCCGCCGGTGCTGAAGGTGCCGGCCGGGCTGCTGGTGCAGGAGGTGACGTACATCGACAGCGAGACCGTGCAGGTACGCCTGTCGATCACCGAGGCGGCCGGGCTCGGCCTCAACGTGCTGTACGCCTTCAACGAGGGGCGCGCCTTCCGCAGCCTCGGCGCCTATGGCCTGCATGTGGTTGCCGGGGCGGAGGAGTTGCAGGCGCTGCTTCTGGAGCTGACCAGCGCCGAGACGGTGCTGGCCGAGGGCGAAGCGGGCACCGAAACCGACGCCGGGACGGCCGCCGAACCAACCTATGCCGGGCCGCCGCTGCTGTCCGGCAGCGGCGAGGTGGAGGCCGTGGAGGACGACGCGCCGTCGACGCCGGCCGATGCGGTGATGCTGGCGCTCGGCACCACCACGGAGGGGCGACTCGAGGTGGCGGGCGACGTCGACCTGTTCCGCGTGGAGGTGACGCAGCCTGGCACGCTGGTGCTGTCGTCGGCGGGGCCGAGCGACGTGACCGGCAGCCTGGAGGACGGCGACGGCGCGATTCTGGCGGCCGACGACGACAGCGCCGGCTGGTACAACTTCCGGCTCGAGCGGCCGGTCGGGCCGGGCACTTACTTCCTGCGCGTCGGGCACTGCTGCGCAGGCGCGGGCGGCTACCGCCTGAGCGGCAGCTTCACCGCGGACTGACTACGGAAGCTGACCTTCAAGCCGTTTCAGCCGCCGGCGGCGGGGCGGTACTTCGAGTAGTCGAGCTCGCGGTCCTTGCCCCAGATCCGGTCGATGAACTGATAGCGGCCGGAGTTGAAGGTGTAGAACTCGTAACGCAGCGGGTTCTTCTTGTAATAGTCCTGGTGGTATTCCTCGGCCTCCCAGAACCTGTCGAACGGCACGACCTCAATGGTCAGCGGCCGTTCGTAGCGGCCCGAGTCCTCTAGCGCCCGCAGGCTCTTCTCCGCCGCCGCCTTCTGGTCCCCATCATGCCAGAAGATCGCCGGGCGGTACTGCTTGCCGCGGTCGACGAACTGGCCCCTGGAGTCGGTCGGGTCCATCATCCGCCATAACGCCTGCAGCAGCCCCTCGTAGGTGATCTTCGCGGGGTCGTACCAGACCTGCACCGCCTCGGTATGGCCGGTGCGGCCGCCCGCGACCTGCTCGTAGCCGGGGTTCGGCTCCGTGCCGCCGGCATAGCCGGAGACCGCCTCGACGACGCCGGGCACCTTCTCGAAGCCCGCTTCGACGCACCAGAAGCAACCGCCGGCGAAGGTGGCGACCTGATGCTTCGACGGGTCGACCATGCCGTCGGCAGCCTCGCCGGCCGGCATCCGCAGCCCGACGGCGAGGGCCAGCGCCATGACCGCCGCCGTGCCGAATCCGATAAAACGCATGGCCTGCTCCCTGACCGTTCAGCGGGAAACGCATCCGCGATATCGGCAGAGCCTAGCAGCCCGGCAACCGGCCGGGAGACACGATGCGTTCACATTAGCGTGCGGGGAGGGCGTGCGGGGCGCAGACGCTCCGGAAGCTGCAGGCGGCCCGGAAACTAGAGTGCGTCTTCCTTGAGGATGCGGCGCGGCTGGCGGATGCCGACGCGCTCGCGCTGCATCAGGGTGATGAACTTCTGCTTCAGGTTGCCCGTCAGGACGCGCGCGTCCTCCGGATTCTCGACGATCACCGGGCGGATCAGCACGACCAGCTCGGTGCGCTGGGAGAACCGGCTGGTGCCGCCGAACAGCGCACCGATCACCGGCAGTTCGTGCAGCACGGGGATGCCCGACTTGCCGTCCTCCGCGCGCTCGCGGATCAGGCCGCCGAGCATGATGGTCTCGCCGCTCTCGATCGTTACCGTCGACAGCAGGCTACGGTTCTGGATGGTCGGGCTGTCGATGTTCGAGCTCGTTGTGGTGGTGACGTCGCTGACCTCCTGGATGATGTCGAGAGTCACCATGCCGGACGCGTTGACGCGCGGGGTCACCTCGAGGTTCACGCCGGTGCTGCGGTATTGCACCGTGTTGACGATCAGCGGGTTGTCGGTGACGGCGCTGGTCGTGGTCTGGGTCACGATCGGCACCTCGTCGCCGACGCGGAGCTGCGCCACCTTGTTGTTGAGCACGATGATGTTCGGCGACGAGATCATGTTGACCTCGCTCAGGTCCGACAGCGCATCGATGATCAGCCGGGTGTCGGAGCTGCCCTCCAGCGTGAAGTTGAAGCCGGGCAGGAACGGCGTGATGACCGGGCGGATGATGCTGCCGACGCCGCTGGCCGTCGCGGTGCCGCGGCTGAGCGAGGCCAGCCCCTCGTCGCTGAAGCCGAGGCCGCCGTTCGAGGCGGCGTACTGGATGCCGTAGCGCAGGGTGTCGCGCAGCGCGACCTCGAAGATGCTGGCCTCGATCATCACCTGCAGCGGCGGGATGTCGAGCTTGGCCAGCACGTCCTCGACGATGCGAAAGCGCGCCGCGGTGGCGGAGATCAGCAGCGCGTTGCGCTCGGCGTCCACCGCGATGGTCAGGCCGTTGGTCTGGATCGCCTGCGGCGCCTCGGCGACCTCGGTCGCGGCGCCGTCCCCGGAAGACTGCGACTGCGCCTGGCGCGTCGCGGCGAGGCGGGCGCCGGCGCTGCCGCCGTCGTTGCCGACCGTGGTGACGATGTCGCGCAGCGCGGTGGCGAGGTTCTCCGCCTGGCCGTGCTGGACGTAGTAGACGAACAGCCGTCGCTCGGTCGGGTCGCGGCTGCGGTCGAGCCGATAGATCCAGTCGCGCGCCTGCTCGACGTGCTCCATGTTGCGCGACAGCACCATGATGGCGTTGAGCCGGTCGACCGCGATGAACTCCGTCACCTGCCGCGAGGCCGGCGTGCGGCCGGAGGCGCCGAAGATGGACTGCACCTCCTTCACCACCGCCTGGGCGTCTGCGTTCTGCAGCCCGACCAGCAGCACATGCCGCCCGGCCATGGCGTCGACGTCGAAGATGTCGATGGTCTGCGAGGCCAGCCGCAGATCGCCGGCATCGCCCGAGACGATCAGCAGATTGCGGTCGGCGTCGGTGTACGAGACGGCGCCCTGCGGCAGCACCGATTCCAGCACCGTCTGCATCTCGGACGCAGAGACATATTCGAGCGGGAACACCAGATAGGAGGCGGCGCGGCCCTCGTCGGCCGGGGCGACGCCGATGCCGCCGCCGCCCTCGCGCACGCCGGTGCGGGTGACGCGGTAGACACCGCCCTCGTTGGCGACCCGTGCACCGATGCCGGCGAGCGCGGCATCGAGCGTCGGCAGCAGTGCCGCGCGCGAGATCGGCTCGTTGGTCGCCAACGTCAGCGCACCGGTGACGTTGGGATCGATGACGTAGTTGGCGCCCAGCAGGTCGCCGACGATGACGCGCACGACCTCGCGGACGTCGGCGTTCTCGAAGTTGAGCGTGATGTCGCCGGAAGCCTGCCCCGACGGCAGGCCCGATGAGCGGACGCGGCGGCCGGCGCCGGCGTAAAGTTCCTCGATGCGCGGCTCGGGCGCGGGCGAGATGCGGGTGCTGACGGTGTCGGTCGGGCGCGACGGCATCGGCGCGCCGGGCCCGACTTGCGACGCGGGGGCCTGCGACGCCGACATCTGCGGCGCCGATACCTGCGGCGGCGGCAACTCGGAAACGTCCTGCGTCGGCCGGGCGGTGCACGCCGCCAGCAGGATCAGGCCGACC
>JBBDQX010000223.1:1610-16030 GCA_040905765.1 Acetobacterales bacterium | reverse complement strand
GCAGACGTCGAGCAGCCATGCCGGCATCGGCAGGATGAGCACGACGAGGATCGCGACGATGCCGAGCGACAGCGCGATCTCGCCGCGGCACAGCATGGCGAGCAGGCGGGCGAACGCCTCCTGGCCGCCGTTGCCGGCGGTCGTCGCGACCTCGCCGTTGCCGCCTTCGGCGGCCGGCGTGGCGGCGGTGCCCGGTTCGGTATCTGCCATGGTCGTCTACCGCCGCCGGCTCATGGCGCCGGGCGGCTGGCCTCTCCCGGACCGGGCACCGGCGTGCCGTCCCCGGAGTACAGCTTCAGCTTGTTGCGCAGCGTCCGGATCGAGATGCCGAGGATGTTCGCCGCCTGGGTACGATTGCCCAGGCAGTGCTGCAGGGTATCGATGATCAGGTCGCGCTCGACGTCGGCGACGGTGCGGCCGATCAGCCCGCCGGGCACGCCGGATCCCGGCAGCACCGGGCCGGCCGCCGGCTGCTGGCCGCCGCCGGCGGCCGGCGCATCGTCGTACAGCGCGCCGCCGGTCAGCGTGATCGCCTGCGGTTCGATGTCGCCGCCGCGGCTCATCAGCACCGCGCGGTGCAGGGTGTTCTCCAACTCGCGGACGTTGCCGCGCCAGTGGTGCGCGGTCAGCTTCGCCATCGCCTGCGGCGTGATCGCGGGGGGCGGGACGTCGTTGGCCTCGGCGTACTTGTTGGCGAAGTGCTCGGCCAGGATCTGGATGTCGGCCGGGCGCTCGCGCAGCGGCGGCATGTCGAGGTTGACGACGTTGAGGCGGAAGTACAGGTCCTCGCGGAAGTTGCCCTTGCGGACCTCGTCCTCCAGCGCGCGGTTGCTGGTGGCGATCAGCCGGACGTCGACCTTGACGGGCTGGGTGCCGCCGACGCGGTCGATCTCGCGTTCCTGGATGGCGCGCAGCAGCTTGGCCTGCAGGCGCGTGTCCATCTCGCTGATCTCGTCGAGCAGCAGGGTGCCGCCGTTGGCCTCCTCGAACTTGCCGACGCGGCGCGCGACGGCGCCGGTGAAGGCGCCCTTCTCGTGGCCGAACAGCTCCGACTCCAGCAGGTTCTCGGGGATCGCGGCGCAGTTGATCGCGACGAAGCGCTGCTTCGCCCGCTTGCTCTTGCGGTGCACGTAGCGCGCCATCAGCTCCTTGCCGGTGCCGGAATCGCCGGTGATCAGGATGGTCGCGCTGGACGGCGCGACCTGCTCGGCGAGGCCCATCAGCTGCGCCATGCGCGGATCGCGGTAGACCAGCGAGCGGCTGTCCTCGGTCACCGCCTGCAGGATGGCGGCGATCAGCTCGGGCTCCGGCGGCAGCGGCAGGTATTCCTTGGCGCCTGCCTTGATGGCGCGGACCGCGGCGTTGGCGTCGGTGCCGATGCCGCAGGCGACGACCGGAATGACGATCCGCTCGCTCTTCAGGCTGTCGATGAAGCCGCGGATGTCGGCGCGGACGTCGATCATCACCAGGTCGGCGCCGCGGCCGCCGCGGATGAAGTCGAGCCCGGCGTCGACGTCGCCGACGTGCGACACCTCGGCGCCGCGGTCCATGGCGATGCGGCTGGCGAGCCCGATCTGTCCCTCGAGCGATCCGACGATGAGCAGTCGCATGGTCGGTTACGGTATCCTTGGCTTATTCGAAGAAGGCGACGCGCTGCGCCGGCGGCAGCACGCTGTTGAGCATCATCTCGAGCCGGCGCGGGTTCTCCTGCCGGCCGATCGAGGCGGCGCCCATGATGAACACGGTGCTGACGACCGATTCCTCGGCGGAGTTGCGCTCCAGCTTCGCCGCCAGCGGGTTGAACACGACGTTGGAGAGCACGGCGCCGTAGAAGGTGGTGAGCAGCGCCACCGCCATGGACGGGCCGATGGCCGACGGGTCGTCGAGGTTGCCGAGCATCTGCACCAGGCCGATCAGCGTGCCGATCAGGCCCATCGCCGGGGACACCTCGCCCATCTTCTTGAGGATGCCGGCGCCCTTCTGGTGGCGGGTGAGGGTGCCGTTCAGCTCGCGGCGCATGATCGCCTCGACCTCCTCGCCGGGGGTGCCGTCGACGACCAGCGAGACGCCCTTGTAGAGGAACTGCTCGCTGCGCAGGTCTTCCAGCACGTTCTGCAGCGACAGCACGCCGCTCTTGCGCGCGATTTCGGCCAGCTGCAGCACCTGCGTCGCCGCCTCGGACGGGTCGCGCGAGGTCTGGAACAGCGTCTTCATGAAGATCTTGAACGACCGCACCATCTCGCCGATCGAGTAGCTGACCAGCGTCACGGCGAAGGTGCCCAGGATAACGATCAGCACCGACGGGATGTCGATGAACGCGGCGGCGCTGCCGCCGAAAAGGATGGCCGCGCCGATCAGGCCGAACGCCGCGACCAGCCCGATGATCGTCGCCAGGTCGATCGAGGTCTTGGCAGCGCCGATCGATATGGAGCCCGCTACTTCGCCTGCGTCGGCCATCCCCTACCCTCTGAGCCTTGCCGGCGACCGCGCCGTCACTGGCTGCGGTCGCTCTTGATGATTTCCGTCATCGTCACGCCGAGACGGTTGTCGTCGACCAGCACCACCTCGCCGCGCGCGACCAGCCGGTTGTTGACGTAGATGTCGATCGCCTCGCCGACCTTGCGGTCGAGCTCGACCACGGCGCCGCGGCCCAGCTTGAGCAGCTGGTTGACCTGCATCGTCGCCTTGCCCAGCACCGCCGCGACGGTGACGTTGATGTCGTACACCGCCTCGAGATCGCGCGAGGAGCGCGGTCCGCTGAGGTCGTCGGCCGCGGGGGCGTCGTCGTCGTCGCGGTCGCGCCGCTTCGGCTGTTCGTCCTCGTCGAGCTCCGGCAGCTCCATGCCTTCATTTTCCGCCATAGCTCACTCCTTTGCCTGCGGATCTTCGGAGTCCTCGGGATCGAGGATCTCGGGTTCCGGGGCTTCCGGCCCGGTATCGGGTGCCATGTCTGACGCCATGTCTGACGCCATGTCGGGTGCCGCGGGGGACGCCGTTTCGGGCGCGGTTTCCGCGACCGGCGCATCCCCGGCGCCTGCATCGCCTTCGATTTCGGTTCCGGCCTCGGCCCGGGTCGGCGCGGCCGAGCCGCTTGCCGGCGCACCGCGGCCGCCCCAGGGGAAGGCCTCCAGCTCGTCGACCGCGACACCGAGCGAATCGGCGACCTCCCGGTCGATGTTCTGCCACAGCCACTCGGTGCGCCGCTCGGCGCCGCCGGCGCCCCATTCGAGCACGCAGTCGCTGCGCCCGAGGTCCGGCTCGGCGACGACCACCAGGTCGCCGCGGAATCCGGTCCGCTCGACCAGCGGCGTGATGCTGGCCTTGACCAGGTCGAGCACGTCCTGATGGACGCGCACGAAGATGCGCGGCTCGGTGATGTACTCGCGCAGGCAGGAATGGATCACCGATTCGATCTCCGGCAGCGCGTTCCGGCGGGCCAGGGTAGGGAACATCTTGCGGGCCACGGCCAGGGCCATCGCCACCGATTCGCGGCGCAGTTCCTCGACCGCGTCCCGCTGCGCCCCGGCGAGGCCGGCGATCCGCTCGGCGACGGTATCGAGCGCCAGCGCGGCGGCGGTTTCCGTCGCCGCCTCCGCCTCGGTGCGCATCTCCTCGCGGCCGGCCGCATGGCCCTCCGCGCGGGCCTGCTCCAGTTCGGCCTTGCTGAACGTCGCCTCCGGCGGCGGCAGGTCCTCGGGCTCTTCCCGGACCTGCTCCTCCTCGACCGGATTGACGATCCGGCCGTGCTCGTCGAACTCGACGTCGAAGATGTATTTGCGTGCTGCCGACATGGCCTGTGCCCCCCGGTCCGATCCCCCCTTTGGGTCAGTAAACCAGTTCGTCCTCCTCCTTGCCCTCGGAAATGACGATCTGGCCGGAATTCGCGAGCTCCTTGGCCATGACGACGATGGCGGCCTGCGCCTCGTCGACGTCGCGGACGCGCACCGGTCCCAGTGCCTCCATGTCCTCGCGCAGCATCTTCCCCGCGCGCTCGGACATGTTCTTGAAGAACATGTCGCGGATGGTGTCGGACGAGCCCTTGAGCGCCACCGCCAGCTTGTCCTTCTCGGCATGGCGCAGCAGCATCTGGATGCCGGCGGTATCGACCCGCGCCAGGTCCTCGAAGGTGAACATCAGGGAGCGGATGCGCTCGGCCGACTCGCGGTTACGTTCCTCGAGCGCGGAGAGGAAACGGCTCTCGGTGTTGCGGTCGAGGCTGTTGAATATCTCGGCCATCATCTCGTGCGGGTCGGTGCGCTGGGTGCGCGCCAGGTTGGCCATGAATTCCGAGCGCAGCGTCTTCTCGACGTCGTCCAGCACCTCCTTCTGCACCGGCTCCATGCGCAGCATGCGCATGATGACTTCCATCGAGAAGTTCTCGGGCAGCAGGGCGAGGACGCGGGCGGCATGGTCGGGCTTGATCTTGGACAGCACGACGGCGACGGTCTGCGGATACTCGTTCTTCAGGTAGTTGGCGAGCACGGCCTCGTTCACGTTGCCGAGCTTGTCCCACATCGTGCGGCCGGCCGGACCGCGGATGTCCTCCATGATCGACTCGACGCGGTCCTTCGGCATGGCGCCGAGCAGCAGGCGCTCCGCGCTCTCGAACGAGCCGATCAGCGAGCCGGTGGCGGAGATCTGGTCGGCGAACTCGACGAACAGGCGCTCGACGATGCTGGCGCTCACCGTGCCGAGGGCGGCCATGGTCTGGGAGATCTCCTTGATCTCCTCGTCGTCCATCATCTGGAAGATCTTGGACGCCCGCTCCTCGCCGAGCGACAGCAGAAGGATCGATGCCTTCTGCGGCCCGGTAAGGCTGCGGTAGTCTTCCTTCGCTCTCGGCACTGCTTGAGTTCCTTCCCCCGAAACCTCGCGACCGCGGTCAGGCCGCGGCCGGCAGGTATGCCCCTATCAGATTTCCTGGTACATCCAGCCCCGGATGATGCCCACGGCTTCCTCCGGATGCTTGTCCACGATCTCGGAGATCTTGCGGACGGAGGAGGCCTTCACCCGGCCCTCGATGCGGCCGATGTCGATCAGCAGGTCGTCCTCGACCTCGTCCTCCAGCAGGGCCGCAGCCTCCGGCGCGGCGAGCGCCGGCGCGATCTCCAGGTCGGGCAGGTCGTCGTCGTCCATCTCGTCCGACGAAGGCAGCGACTCGAAGGCGCGGGTCACCAGCGGGCGGACCACGAGGAGGATGATCAGCAGAGCGACGATGCTGAGGACGACAATCTCCACGATTCGCACCAGATCCTGCTTTTCCAGCCCGAACAGGGTCGGCGGCCCTTCATCGTCGATTGTAACACCGAGCGG
Organism: Acetobacterales bacterium; assembly: GCA_040905765.1. Classification (GTDB taxonomy): domain Bacteria; phylum Pseudomonadota; class Alphaproteobacteria; order JBBDQX01; family JBBDQX01; genus JBBDQX01. The sequence goes on along the minus strand of JBBDQX010000223.1, from coordinate 10,717 downwards.
GGCGAACCGCATGTTGACGACTTCGAGGCGGTCGCCGCGCTGCTGGTCGAAGCCGATCGCGGAGGCGACGAGCGTGCGGATGTTGTCCAGTTCCTGCTGCGTCCGCTCCTGATAGGCGGCCTCGCCCTCGCCGTTCGCCGGCGGCTGGTAGACGCCGTCGATCAGCACGGCGACGGACAGCTTGCGGACGTTGCCGACCTCGCGGACATGGCTCCGCATGGTCTTGGAAATCTCGAAATTGACGGTTTCCTCGCTGCGCGCCTCGTTGCTGGTGGCACTCAGCCCGGCCTCGTTGTCGACCGCGGCGTCGGGTAGGTTGTTCTGCACCGTCACCGGCGGGTTGCTGTCGCGCTCCTGCGACTGGACGCTCTCCTCGATGTTCTGGGTGGAGCGCACGACCTGGCCGTCGGGGTCGTAGACCTCGGAATTCGTGGTGATGCGGTCGAAGTCCATCTGCGCCGAGACCTCCGCGCGCACCTTGCCGTAGCCGACGACCCGCTCGACGAGCTGCTCGACGGTCTGCGACATGCGGGCCTCGAAGCTGCGCTGGCGTTCCTCGGCGTCGGCGGCGAACAGCGACTCGCCGCCCTCGGTGCCGCGCGCCAGCAGGTGCCCCTTGTCGTCGATGATCGAGATGCGCGAGGGCTCGAGTTGCGGCACCGCCGAGGCGACGAGGTGCTGGATCGCCAGCACCTGTTCCTTGTCGAGCCGCTGGCCGCCCCGCATGCTGAGCAGGATCGAGGCGCTGGGCTGCTGGCGCTCGCGGCTGAACAGCTCGCGGCGCGGCAGCACCAGGTGTACCCGCGCCGCGCGAACCGTCGCGATGGTCCGCATGCTGCGGGCGAGTTCGCCCTCCATCGCGCGCACCTGGTTGATGTTCTGGACGAAGCTGGTGGTGCCGAGGCCGTCCGACTTGTCGAACACCTCGTAGCCGATGGAACCGCCGGAGGGCAGGCCCTCGCGCGCCATTTCCAGGCGCAGCTGGGCGACCTCGTCGGAGGGGACGTAGACCTGGCTGCCGTCGCCGCGGATCTCGAAGGGAACCTGCTGGGTTTCCAGCCGCGAGACGATCTGCGTGGCGTCCCGCGAGCCGAGTTCGCTGAACAGCAGCGCCATGTTCGGCGAGGCCACGCGCGAGGTCATGAAGATGAAAAACGCGATCACGCCGAACGCGCCGCCGGCGATCGCCGACAGCTTCATCGGACCCAGCGTCCGGAACGTCTGCAACAGTGCGTTCACCGTCCTTGTCCTCCGACATCGAGGCCAGAAGCGGCACGGGTGTATGCCCGGACCGCTTTACCGCAGCGGCACGATATGGAGGTCGAATGAAGAACTGGTTAACGGCTGCCGGCGGTCGAGAGGCCTGTCGGCAAACGAAAAAAGCCCCCGGCGGGGCAGGGCCCGCCGGGGGTAGGGATGGAGCGGAGGAAGAGCGTCGGCGCCGTCAGCGCTTCAGGCGGATCAGTTCCTCGAGCATCTCGTCGCCGGTGGTGATCGAGCGCGCGTTGGCCGAGAAGGCACGCTGCGTGATGATCATCTTGGTGAACTCGGTGGCCAGGTCGACGGTGGACTGCTCCAGCGCCGAGGCCGAGACCACGCCGGCGCCGCCGGCGCCCGGCGTGCGCACGAAGACCTCGCCCGAGAAGTCGGTCTGCTCGTAGGCGTTGCCGGTGATCGCCGCCATGCCGTTCGGATTGGCGAAGGTGCCGATCGGGATCTGGTAGACCGGGATGGTGACGCCGTTGTCGAACAGGGCCGTCACCAGGCCGTTCTGGCTGATCGTCACGCTCTCGAAGAAGCCGGTCGTGGAGCCGTCCTGGTTGATGAAGTTCGGGGTGAACTCCTCGGCGAACTGGGTCACGCCGTCGGCCGAGCCCGAGGTGCCGAGGTCGTAGGTAAGCGTCTGGTTGGCCGCGTTCGGGTTGCTGTAGTCGAGCACGAGGTCGAACGAGGCCGGCGAGTTCAGCGAGCCGTTCTGGTTGAAGGTGACGAGCTGGCTGCCGCCGGACAGCGCGGTCGCGCCGTCCGTGCTCAGGTCGAGCTGCCAGGTGCCGAACTGGTCGTTCGTCACCGTCGCGGCGGTCGCCGTGGCGCCGGCCAGGGTGACGGCGCTGAAGTCGAGCGTGACCGTCTGGTCGCCCGCGCCGCCGGTGAAGCTGAAGTCGAAGTCGATCGTGGAGTCGGTGGCGTTGGTGGTGAAGTCGATCGCGTTGGTCGAGTCCGCGTTCAGCGTCGCGGTGCCGCCGGCGAAGGTGACGCTTTGCACGTCCCAGGCGTCGTCGGTGCCGTTTTCGGTGATCTTCTCCAGCGTCACCGTGACGGTGTGGCTGTTGCCCTGGCCGTCGACCAGGGTGAAGTCCTGGGTCGTGGTGGTGCCGGCGGCGACGGCGGTGTCGAGGGTGCCGGTGATGTCCGCCGCCGAGGTGCCGCTGTCCGCCTGGCGGGTGAACTGCAGGTCGATGTCGTGCTGCACGCCGAGCGAGTCGAAGATTCGCGTCGTCACCGTCTGGGTATCGCCGACCTCGGCCGTCGCGGGGATGTTGAGGCCGAGTTCGACATTGGCTGTCGGGTTGGCGATGCCGCCGATGTTCCGCAGGTTCAGCGGCACGGTGTCGTCGACCACCGACTGGTTGATGCCGCCGGTGACATTGCCGTTCACGTCGGTCGGCCAGCCCATGAGGTAGAAGCCGCCGCTGTTGATCAGGAAGCCGTTGTTGTCGACCTCGAAGTCGCCGGCGCGGGTGTAGACGAACTTGTCGAGCGAGCGGTCGTTCGGGTTCGTCGTCTGGTTGACGATGAAGAAGCCGTTGCCCGAGACCGCCATCGCGGTGGTCGAGTTGGTGGCCTGGAGCAGGCCCTGCACGTCGACCTGCTGGCTCGGCGCCGACTGCACGCCGCCCGGGGAGAAGGAGGTCAGCGTCGCCTGCTGGGTGACCAGCGTCTTGAAGCGCACGTCGGTCGCCTTGAAGCCGACGGTGTTCTGGTTGGAAATGTTGTCCGCGATTGCGCCGAACGAGATCGCGTTCGCGTTGATGCCCGAGACGCCTGCGAACAGACCGCCTGAGATACTCATCCTGCTGCTCCTTGCTCCTGCTCGTTCCGTCCAGCCGGGGCTGGCGGCAACTGGTTAAGTGTCGCCGTCAGTCTCACGACTGGCCGGTGTTCTTCACGCTGGTCAGGTCGGACAGCGGCACCTTCAGGTCGCCGATGCCGAGGTAGGGAACGCCGTCGACCACCTCGATGCCGGTGACCACGCCCTCGGCGGTCGTGTTCAGCTTCGTGCTTTCGCCTTCGGCGTCGAAGGCGGTGACGGAGACGCCGTAGACGCCGTCCGGCTGCTGCTGTCCGGCGGCGTTCTTGCCGTTCCAGACGAATTCGTGGTTACCGGCCAGCGTGTCGCCGGTCGTGGTGTAGATCGGCACGCCCTCGGCGTTGGTGACGACGATGCGTGTCGAGGCCGATTCCTCGCCGAGGGTGTAGGCGAACGGGAGCTTGCCGTCCGCGAGCACGCCCTTGCCGCCGGCCGCCGACACGGTCTTGCCGAGGTAGCTGGACAGTGACGCCAGCTGCTGCGTCTCGTTGATCTTCTGCAGCGTCTCCAGGTTCGTGTTGGTCTGGATCTGCTGCTCGATGCCGGCGAACTGCACGAGCTGCTGGGTGAACTCGGTCGCGTCCATCGGCTCGAGCGGATCCTGGTTCCTGAGCTGCGTGGTGAGCAGCGTCAGGAACCGGTCGAGGTCCTGGCCGAACAGCTCCGTGGACTTGCTCGCGGCCGTCTGCCCGCCCCCTGAGATGCCGTCGATTGCCATGGTCAGTCGCCTTCGCTACCGGATTGCGATTCAGATTCAGATTCGGATGTCGATGCCGCGGTCGCCGCTGACGACCACGTCGTTGCCGTTCTGCACCAGTTCGAGCGGCTGCTCGCCGGCGTCGCCGCCGGGCAGGCCGCGCTGGCCGTGGTCGGCACCGGCGTTCTGCCGGCCGCCCTGGCGCAGGTTGAAGTTCATGCTGCCGGAGTCAGTGTTCAGGCCGGCCTGCTGCAGCGCCCGTTCGAGGGCGCCGGAGTCGCGCTGGAGCTGCGCCAGCGTGTCCGGCCGGTCGGCGGTGACGGTGGTGTGGACGCGGCCGTCATGGCCGAAGTCGAGCTTGACCTCGACGCGGCCGAGATGCTCGGGCCGCAGCTGGATCTGCACCCGCTCGGCGCCCTGGTTGACGGCATTGACGATGCGCACCGTGACCTGCTCGGCGACCGGCACCTGCGGCGCCGGGCGTGCCGGGGCGGCAGCCGCGGCGCGTGCGGCGGCCTGACCGGCGCCGGCCTGTGCGGTGCCGGCGGCGCCGGCCGCGGGCCGGGCGTCGGCACCGGTCTGCGTCGCCGGGCGGTCGACGGCGCGGCCGTCTATCTCGGCCTGGGCCTTCTGCAGCGCCTGGCTGAAGCTGCTCGCCGGATCGGCCGTCGCGCCCTGCGGCGAGTTGCCGTTCTGGCCCTGGATCATCTGGTTCGCCCCCGCCTGCTGCTGACCCGCGGCGTTACCGTTGCCGGACTGCTGACCGCCCCCCTGCGCCGCCGCGGCGGCGGGGGCGGCGTTCGGGGCCAGGGCGGGGCCCGGCCGGGACACGACGGGCTCGCCCTTGTTCACGATGTCGACGCGGATCTCGCCGCCCTTGCCGTTGCCATCCGGCCGGATCTGGCCGGTCGGACGCGCGGCGGCGGCCTGGGCGGATGCGGTGAGCGTCTGCTGGGTCTGGCCCTGCGCCTGTGCCTCGGCGGCCTGCTGCCCGGCCTGCGCCTGGCCTGTGCCGGTCGCCGTGACGGGCCGGCCGGCGACGTCGGCCGCATTCTCGCCGGCGGCCAGCGCGGCGCGGACCAGCACCGCGGTCGCGGCGGCGGTCTCCGGCAATGACGTGTCGGCGGCCGGCTTTCCGACCGCCGATGCGGCGGCGGCGATGATGGCGGCATCCGGATCGGCCGGCTTGTCGCCGGCGGCCCCGGCATCGTCCTGCGTGGCCCCGGTATTGCCCTTCGCCTGCTTTCGCTCGCCGGCCTTCGCGGTCTCTCCCTCCGCCGGGGCGGCGTCCGCCCGGTCGGAACGGGACCGCTTGTCGCCGCGCTTGTCGCGCGGGGCATCGGCGGAGTCGGTCTTCTCGGGCGCGCGCGCCGCGGCCGGCTCGTCGCGGTCTTCGCGTCGGCCCTCATGGACCTCCGTCCGCTGTGAGGATCCCTCGCGCGGCTCCTCGCGGACGGGTTCGGTGCGCGGCCGTTCGGCGGCCGGGCGGTCGATCGCGGAGCGTAGCTCCTCGGCGAAGGAGATGCCGGCGTTCTCCTTCGGCGCGAACAGTGCGTCGACGAGGGAGAATTTCTGCTCGGTCGGGAGGATCTGCATTTTCTCGTTCTCACGTCAGAGGTCGTTACCCGTGGAAGGGGGAGCAAAGGGTGGGCCACACTCTGGCACGAAGAAAATGGCGGGAAATCAATGGTTTGATGAGGGGGCGGCGGAGGCGCCGGAGGCAAGGATGTCGCCCTGCGGCAACTCTTGCTCCGCTGATCGGCAGCTTGTGCCGGTTTTCGGTCCGTCCTTAACCGGATCTTCAGCATTCCGTGATCCGGGCAACAAAAAGGCGCCCCCCCCCGGTCGTGGTCCCTTGAGGGAGACCGCCGCGGGCGGCGGCCGGTGGAGGTCAGGCGCTGACGCTGAACCGCCGGACGGGGGCGGCCGCGGGGGTGGCCTGCTGCGCGCGGGCCGGACGGGCCGGCTCGATCAACTGCATCGCGGCCCGCGCCTCCTGCTGCAGCGCGTCCTGGCCGCGCTGGGCGAGTTCGTTCCAGGCGTCGCGCAGCGGCCGCAGCAGGCGGATGACATCTTCCGCCGCCTGGCCGTCGTTGCGGAAGTCGACCTGCATCAGCCGCACCATCATGAAGCGGTACAGCTTGTCGAGGTTCTCGGCGATCTCGCCGCCCTGCTGCATGTCCAGCGTGCCGGCGAGGGTGGAGATGATGTGGGCCGCCCGGCGATTGGCGCGCCAGCGGTTCTCGATGTGGCCGGCCTCGATCGCCGCGACCGCCTCGGTGAGGCTGGCGATGGCCTGGTCGTGCAGCATCGAGACCAGCTTTACCGGCGTCGACGTCATGACCTGCTGGGTCTGGTAGTGATGTGCGACTCGCGTGTCCATGGCGGGCTCCGTCTGTCGACTGCCGTTAGCGATTGCTGTTGCCGCCGCCGAGCATCTGCTCGAGGGTGCTGCGGGTGGAGTTGAACTGCGACAGCGCCGATTCCATGGCGATGAAGCTGTTCAGCAGGCTCTGGCGCTGCACTTCCAGACGGGTCTCCATCTGGTCGATCCGCGCCTCGTGCTGGGTGTTGGTGTCCTCGAGCCGGTCGATTTCGGCGGCGATCGTGCCCGAGGTCTGGTCCAGGATCTGGTCGAGGCCGAAGAACAGCTCGGAACCGACCCCCTTGGTGAAGTCGATATTGACGCCGGTGACGCTGGCGTTGCCGCTGAAGAACAGCTCGAGCCCCTTGGCGCCGCCGACGTCGATGGTGATGTTGCGGCCGCTGAAGGTCGGCGTGACGGTGGTGTCGCCGGTGATGCTGACGTCGGTGATCTGGCTGCCGTCCCAGGTGATGTCGAGCGCGTAGCCGCCGTCGCGGTAGGCCGGCCGGCCATCGAAGTCGAGCAGCAGCACGTCCGGGCTGGTCGAGGTGAAGTCGAAGCCGAGCAGCTTCTGGAGATCGTCGGGATTGGCGATCAGCGTCTCGTCCAGCAGCGCGTCGTCGATCTCCAGCGTATCGCGCTTCAGCGGATCGTCGAGGGTCGCGTTGTTGACGAACGACACGCCGACCTGCGACAGCACGCGGAAATCCTCGTCGACGCCGCCGACGGCGTTGCCGAGCAGCGAGCGGATCAGCGTGTCCATGTCGCCCAGCGACGTGGTGGTCGACAGCACCGCGTCCTCGGCCGGCTCGCCGGTGTTCGGGTCGAACTGCCGCTGGGTATTGATGAAGATCTTGACCTCGTTGTAGGCGTCGACGACGTCGACGATCGCCGTCTTCACCGCGCTGAGGTCCTGCTCGATGTCGATCTCGACGGTGGTGCCGACCTCGGCGTTGAACAGGTTGACGGTGACGCCCTCGAACAGGTCGGTGACGGTGTTGGAGGAGCGCTCGAGGATGCGCGCGCGGTCCTGGAAGCCGAGCGCGTCGCTGCCCTGCGGCTCGACGATCAGGCTGTTGCCGGTGCCGGTCTGCGAGGCCACCAGGCGGAAGCCGCCGCCGAACTCCTCGATCGAGGCGTCGACGCCGCCGATCGCGGCGAACTTCGCCCGGATGTCGGCCAGCGTGTCGGTCGACAGGATGGAGACCGTCGAGGTGGCGTCGTCGGTGTCGACCGCGGTGCCGGTCTCGTCGCGCAGGATGTAGTTCTCGGTGATGCCGAGCGCGGTGTCGCTGGCGGTGACGACGTCGGAATAGTGGAGGTCCTCCTCCATGCCGATGTCGTTCAGCAGCGTGCCGCTGTCGGAGATGCGGAAGCCGTCCTGGGTGCCATTGACCCGCAGCTTGTTGCCCTCGACGTCGCGGATCACCGTCGCCGAGATGCCGGCCGCGGCCAGCGTCGAGTCGGCGTTGATGGCGTCCGCCACGTCCTGCAGGCTGTCGGTCGCGCTGTCGTAGGCGACCGTGCCGACGGAGGCGCCACCGACCAGCAGGTCGAGCGTGCCGGTGCCGGAGGCCAGCAGCGCGTCCGGGTCCTCGACGACATCCGACTGGAACCGCCCGCGCGTCTGGTCGATCAGGTTGTCGGCACGGAACTGGGCGGTCCTAGCCGCCTGCAGCTCCTTGAGGATGTTGCCGCCGCCGTCGATCAAGCCGAGGTCCTGCAGCACCGTGCCGGCGCTGTCGGACAGCATGATGTCGCGGCCGGTCTCCTGGGCGGTCAGCACCAGGGTGAATTCGGACGGCCCGCTCTGCACCACCGAGGCGCGCACCTCGGTGGTCCCCGTGGCCGCGTTGATGCGGTCGCGCAGGTCGAGCAGGCTGTCGCTGGCCGATACGTCGATATCGGTGCCGTTGATCGTGATGGTGCCGCTGAGGTTGAGGTCGCCGCTCTGCGAGCCGCGCACCGCGCTGGCCACCTTGTGGGCCTCGGCGGTCTGCAGGATCTCGATCTTGTGTGAGCCGGTCTGCGCCCGGTTGCTGACGGTGATCCCGAGCAGATTGGCCGCCTGGGTCGCGATCTGGCCGTCGGTCCGCGTGGCGAAGGTGAAGGCCTGCTTCGCCTCGAAGATGTTCTTGGAGTTGTCGAAGCTGACCGCGCCGCGCAGCTTGTCGATGGCGTCGCGCAGCCCCTCGACCTGGGCGCGCAGGGTCTTGAGCGCCTCGACCTTCTTGTCGTTATCTCCGATCCGGGTCTCGAGCGTGTCGATCGGGATGCGCCGGGCCTTGATGATGGCCTCGACCGCACCCTGGAAATCGATGCCCGACGACAGGCCCGAGAAGCTGATCCGTCCGGAGTCGCCGACGTAGATGTTGTTCAGGTTGAGATCGGTCATTGCCGTTCAGCGGTTCGCGGACGGTTCAGCGGTCAGACATTCTCATTGAGCACCGGACCGAGGGTCTCCCGCGTGCGGGCGATCAGGGCCCGCATTTCCTTCGACGGGATCTCGATCAGCTGCTCGCCGGTGTCCTCGTTCACGACACGGCCGAAGACGAGGCCGCTTGCCTTGTCGATGTGCAGCTCGACGCGCTTGTCCGCTGCGTCGGGCGTGCCCTCCTCCTGGCGGTAGGTCCTCGTGACGGCGGATTCGAGTCTCTGGAGCGTATTGCCCGTGTCCGTCGCCTTGACGCCCGCCGGGGGCTGGTCCGGGCCGCCCGTCGAACGGACGGCCTGAGTCGGGGCCGCGCCGGCGGCGCCCGGGGCCGTAGCCCTCGGTGTGCCAGGCGAGGTCGGCGTCGCTGCACCCACCCTACCTGTAAAGTCCATCTTTCCTTCCCTCCGTTACCTGGCCTCAGCCAGGGCCGCCCGGGGCGGGGGGTCCGCCCCCCCCGACCCGCTGCCGCGCATAAACCACGGCGTCGTACGGCGCAGCGGCCGGGATTAGGGAAGCCCCC
>JBBDQX010000223.1:0-1600 GCA_040905765.1 Acetobacterales bacterium | reverse complement strand
GCCGGGGTAGTAGGATCCTCCCCCGGCTACCGCCTGACTTACTGGAACAGCCGCAGCAGGTTCTGCGGGAGCTGGTTGGCCTGGGCCAGCATTGAGACGCCCGCCTGCAGGACGATCTGCTGGGACGTGAAGTTGGAGATTTCCGACGCCACGTTCAGGTCGAGCAGGGTGCTTCGGGCGGCCTCGGAGTTCTCCACCGAGATCCGGATGTTCGACGCCGCGAACTCCAGCCTGTTCTGGAACGCACCGATGTCGGCGCGGGCCGTGTTGAGCTGGTCGATGGCACTGCCGACGAGGTCGATCGCGCTGTTCGCGTTGGCCACCGAATTCGAGAAGTTGATGGTGTTCAACGTCGTGTTCAGCGAGTTGACGTTGGCCTGGGACAGCGTGATCGCGATGTCGTCCTCGGCCGTCACGTTGCCGGTGCCGATCTTGAACGACAGAGACGTGTCGTTCGTCGCGCCCGCCACCGAGAAGGTGTTGTTGGCGTTGATCGTGCCGGCGGCGTTGAAGTCGTTCGACAGCGTGATCGTCAGGCCGAACTTGGTGAAGTCGACGTCGAGCGTGGAGCCCGCCGCCGGAGAGCCGGAGATCGTCACCGTCTCGGCCAGACCGGTGGCCGTGTTGGTCACCGTCATCACCGACGTCGGCCCCGACGCGTAGTCGATCTCGAAGGTGTTGCCGGTGGCGACGTTCGGCGCGTCGGCCTCGAACGCGAACTCGACGAAGCCGTCCCCGGCTTCGATGTCGGTGCCGAAGCCCGACGCCGAGAACGTGGTGGTGCCGTTCAGCAGCTTGGTGCCGTTGAACTCGGTGTCGGCGGCGATACGGTCGATTTCGTTCCGCAGAGCGTTGAACTCGTTGAAGACGAAGGTCCGTTCGGTGTTCGACACGTTGTCCGAAGCCGCCTGCACGGCAAGCTGCTTCATGCGGACCAGGATGGTGTCGATGGTCGCCATCGCGCCGTCGGCGATCTGGAGCATCGACGAAGCCTGGCCGGAGTTGACGACGGCGACTTCGAGGGCCTTCACCTCGGCGCGCAGACGCGAACCGATGGCCAGCGAGGCGGCGTCGTCCTTGGCCGCATTCACTCGGGTGCCCGAGGAGAGTTTCTGCAGCGAGCTGGTCGCACGCATCTCGGTGGTGATGAGATTGCGCTGCGCCGAGTTCGCGGCGAAGTTGGAAATGATACCAAGAGCCATTTTTACCTCCTACTTGGATGTAGCTCTCAATTGACCTCGGCCGGGGCCTCCTGCCGTCGGCCGTACGAATGTCGGACTGCGGATGCGGTCCTCCACCGAGGTCGTTGCAAGCGCGATGCCATATGCCGCCGCGCCGGGTGCACGGGGCCGAAAATCAGGGAATCCGCGGGGTTGGGGTCGGTCCGGCCGGGCCGGACGGCAAGACCGCCGGCGGGGCGGTAGGCAATTCCTGCCGGGTGCGGCGAATGTTGCCGGCAGCTTTTGCCGGATCCGCCGCGGCGGGGGAAAATTCTTCCCCGCCCTGGCGCCGGCGCCGTGTCCGGTGCCGGAAAGCGCCGGAGGCCCGGCCCGACGAGCGGGCCGGGCGCATGCCGGCACGGGAGAAGCCCCGGCGCCCC
>JBBDQX010000222.1:0-16135 GCA_040905765.1 Acetobacterales bacterium | reverse complement strand
GAGCAGCGGAATCATAATCCGCGTGTCGGGGGTTCAAGTCCCTCCCCCGCTACCACTTTACGACATTCCGAATTCAGGTGGGCGGCTCACGCCGCCGCGACCGGCGCCTCCACCAGGTCGGCGGAACCGGCCACGCGGTTGCGGCCGAGGTCCTTGGCGCGGTAGAGCGCCTTGTCGGCGCGGGCCATCAGGGCGCGCACGTCCTCGCCGGGGGCGAGGGTGGCGACGCCGAAGCTGCCGGTGGTGTGCAGGCCGGAGTCGCTCGTGATGCCGCGGTCGTCGTCGATCTTGCGGCGCAAGACCTCGGCTGCGCGGCGTGCATTGGCTTCGTTGCAGTTCTCCATCAGCACCGCGAATTCCTCGCCGCCCCAACGCGCCAGCACGTCCGCCTTGCGCACCGATCCGCGCAGCAGGCCCGCGACATGCCGCAGCACCAGGTCGCCCTTGAGATGGCCGAAGCGGTCGTTGACCGCCTTGAAGTGGTCGAGGTCGATCAGCATGAGAGACAGCGGCGCGTTGGTCCGCCGGGCACGTTCCACCGCCTGGTTCAGGGAGATGTCGAAGAGCTGGCGGTTGTGCAGCCCGGTCAGCGGATCGGTCGTCGCCATGTCCTCGAGCCGGCGCTGGAACAGATTGATGGTCCAGCCGATGGCGAGGCCCGACAGCAGGATGGCGAGCAGCCCGATGACGACGGTGGTGACCAGCCCCTCGTGCGCCGCCGCCGTGGCCGCGGACTCGTCCTGTTCGACGATCAGGATCCAGTCGAGTTCGGGGATGTAGCGGGTGGTGACCAGCACGGTGCCGGAGTCCCCGGAATACTCGAAGGCTCCGCGTCCGGCCTGGACGATGCGCCCGGCGACCTGCGAGATGCCGGGCAGCTCCGCAAGGGTGCGCTGGTAGGCGATCTGGCGGTCCGGATGCAGCGTCACGCGCCCGGCGCGGTCAACGAAGAAGACGGTGCGGTCGAAGTCGCCGCGATAGCGGTCGATGATGCCGGCGACCGTGTCCAGCGCCATGCCGACCCCGGTGACGCCGATCAGCCGGCCGTCGTAGTCGCGTACCTTGTAGTTGAAGAAGATGGTGACCCGGTCGTCCTGCTGCTGGTTGGGGTCGACGTTGATCTCGTATTCGGCCGCCATGTCGCGCACGCGGAAATACCAGGCGTCGCGGGGGTCGTCGGGGCTGACCGTCTTGCTGACGCCGCTGAAGTGGTAGTAGCGGCGCGTCTGCTCGGAGACGAGGAACGCGGTGAAGAAGCCGTAGGCGTCGCGGATCTCGTCGAGGAAGCGGCGCACCGCGTCGGGCGGGCTCTCGCCCTGCAGCGCCCAGTCGCGCAGGAAGGTGTCGTGCGCCATCTGCGACGAGACGAAGATCGGCCGCACCAGGTCGGTCTGGATCTCGGAATAGATGGTGTCGCCGGTGAGCGGCAACTCGCGCTCCACCATCGCCTGCTTCAGGGCGGCGTGGGACACCGTGTACTGGATGTAGTTGACGGCGGCGAACGACGCGGCGAGCAAAAGCACCACCACCGCGATCAGCCGGCTGCGCTGCGTTGCGAGCTTCATGTACCCCCTTTTCCCTCCCCGGAGCCCGCCTCTGCGGGCCACCTCATTCTCCCCCAGGCGGCGCCGCCGGTCGACCTCCGCATTTGTCAATTTGCGTAGAGCAGGGCGTCAACCGCGGCCGCGGTAGGGCGGCACGCCGGGGTCCGGAATCCACAGGCCGGCCGGCGGTTCGCCGGTCTGGTAGAAGACGTCGATGGGGATGCCGCCGCGCGGATACCAGTAGCCGCCGATGCGCAGCCAGGCCGGCGCCAGTTCGTCAACCAGCCGGCGCGCGATGCCGACCGTGCAGGCCTCGTGGAACGCGGCGTGGTTGCGGAACGCGGTCAGGTACAGCTTCAGCGACTTGCTCTCGACCAGCCAGCCCGCGGGTACGTAGTCGATCACCAGATGGGCGAAATCCGGCTGACCGGTGACGGGGCACAGCGAGGTGAACTCGGGGCAGGTGAAGCGCGCGACGTAGGGGTGGTCGGGATGCGGGTTGGGCACCCGCTCCAGCACCGCGGCGGCGGGCGAGGAGGGCGGCTCGGCGGGGCGGCCGAGCTGGCTCAGGCCGGCATATGGTCCGGCGGGGGGGCCGGCATGGGGCCCGGCATGGGGATCGTCGGTCATTGGCGGCTCTCCGGTTCGAGCAGACAGGCGTCGCCGTAGGAGTAGAAACGATAGCCCGCCGCGACGGCATGGGCGTAGGCGGCCTTCATCCGGCCGGTGCCGGCGAAGGCGCAGACCAGCATGAACAGCGTCGAGCGCGGCAGGTGGAAGTTGGTCATCATCAGGTCGATCGCCCGGAAGCGGTAGCCGGGCAGGATGTAGAGGGCGGTCTCGCCGGCGAAGGGCAGGACGCGGCCGGACTCGTCGGCGGCGCTCTCCAGCAGCCGGGTCGCGGTGCTGCCGACGGCGACGACGCGGCCGCCTGCCGCGCGGGCGGCGTTGACCGCCTCGGCGGCCCCGGCGCCGATCTCGCCGCGCTCGCCGTGCATGCGGTGGTCGCGCGGGTCGTCGCCGCGCACCGGCAGGAAGGTGCCGGGGCCGACATGCAGCGTCACCGTGGCGCGGCCGACGCCGCGCGCCTCCAGCGCCGCCAGCAGCCGCGGGGTGAAGTGCAGCGAGGCGGTCGGCGCGGCGACGGCGCCGGGCCGGGCGGCGAACAGCGTCTGGTAGCGTTCCCGGTCCTGCGCGTCCGGTCCCTCACGGCGGATGTAGGGGGGCAGGGGCATGGCGCCGTGCCGCTCCAGCGCCGCCAGCAGGTCCGGGGCCGGCAGGGCGAAGTCGAGCGTCACCGTGCCGTCCTCCGCCTTCGCGGCGACCACGGCGCCGAAGCCGGGGGCGAAGCGGATGGTATCGCCGGGACGCAGCCGCCGGCCCGGCCGGGCGAAGGCGCGCCAGCAGCCGTTGCCGAGATCCTCGGCCAGCGTCACCTCGACGTGCGCCTCGCCGCGCAGGCCTGTCAGGCGGGCGGGGATGACGCGGGTGTCGTTGACCACCAGCAGGTCGCCGGGCCGCAACAGCGCCGGCAGGTCGCCCACGCGCCGGTCGTCGAGCCCGGGCCCCACCGACAGCAGCCGGGCGGAGTCGCGCGGCAGCGCCGGGGCCTGCGCGATCAGGTCGCGCGGCAGGTCGAAGTCGAAGTCGTCGGTGCGCATGGTCGGGTCGGGCTGGGCTGCAAGTTCCGGTCGGCGTGGTGATAGGGCGGGCATCCCTTTACCGCAAGCAAAGCCGGCTGGCGCGGCTCTTGCTGCTGGCGCGGCTCTCGCGATCCGCCGAGGCTGAAGCCCGTTTTCGCTTTCGCGGTTGCGAAACGGATTCCAGAATGGGGCTCTCATCAGGAGGCCCCGAACGCATGTCCACTGCCAGCAGGCGCGCCTTTCCCAGCGGCGCCGACGCCGCCGAGGCGACCCTGAGCCTTGCCCGCGACCTCGTCGCGATCGACAGCCGCTACTTCGTCTCCAACCTGCCGGTGGCGGAGCGCATCGAGGCGGAGCTGGACGGCTTCGAGGTCGAACGGATCGACTACGAGGACCCCGGGGGTGTGGCGAAGCGGGCGCTGGTGGCGCACAAGGGCCCCGACCGGCCGGCGGTCGCGCTGTGCGGCCACATGGACACCGTGCCGGCGACCGGCTGGCCAAAGGAGGCATTCGAGCCGCGGGTCGACGGCGGCTGGCTGTACGGCCTCGGAAGCTGCGACATGAAGGGGCCGCTGGCGGCGCTCATCGTGGCGGCGCAGGCGGCGCCGGCGGACGTCCCCGTCACGCTGTTGCTGACCACCGACGAGGACGGCGGCAACAAGCTCGGCGCCAAGGCGATCGCCGCACGCAGCGAGATGGTGAAGCGACGAACGCCGAAGGCGATGCTGATCGCCGAAGGAACCAGCCTGCGGCCCGTCCGCGGCCACCGCGCGTCGATCAACTTCCTCGCCACGGCGCACGGCGTGCAGGCCCACAGCTCCACCGGCGAGGGCGAGAACGCCAACCTCAGGCTGATCCCCTTCCTCGCGGAGATGCTGCCGCTCCACGGGCGGCTGCGCAGCGATGCGTCGCTGCAGGACGCGTCCTACGACCCCCCGTTCTGCGACTTCAACATCACCATCGACAACCACGGCACCGGCCGCAACGTCACGGTCGCCAGGGCGAGCGCCGTGGTGAAGCTGCGCTACAGCAAGCGGGTCGATCCCGCGCCGGTGGTCGAGGCGGTGAAGGCCGCGGCGGGGCGGGCCGGCGTCGAGCTGGAACTCGAGACCGAGGGATTCGCGCCGGAGCTGGAACCCGACCACTGGCTGGTGCGGCTGGCCGAGACGCTGACGGGCAAGCCGTCCGCGGTGGTCCCCTACGGCACCGACGCCTCCGAGATCGGCCACATCTGCCCGACCATCGTGCTCGGACCGGGCACCATCGACTTCGCCCACAAGCCGCACGAGCGGATCGACATCGCCGAGCTGCAGGCCTCGGTGCCGCTGTTCCTCGACTTCGCCCGGGCGATCGACGAGCGGTGCTGATCTGCATCGATTAGGAATGTCATCATTTGTCATCATTTTCCCGGTTGTAATCGTTTGTTTTCAGTTTGATATATCTTTTTATTGAGAGTTAACGCGATGTCTGAATCCGCGGTGTCCGACGGAATACAGGAAGTGTTTTCAATCCATTGCAGCGGAGTTTTCGAGCGGCCCGGGGTTCTTCCCCCGGGCACTGCGCCGACAGATATAGGAACAGATTCCGGAGTTTCAACCCTCCGCATGCAGCCTCCCGGCTGCGCGCGCGTTAATGCCAGGGACCCACAGCGAAGGAGGCACCCATGGCTGCGGAAGCTGAGGGCGGGAACGAGAAACGTCCCGAGCACAGGCGCGGGACCGAACAGGATGCCGGCGCCGCGGGAATCGCCGAGACGGCCGGCATCCCGACCTCAGGCAAGATCAGGGCCGGAGCCGAGGAGAAGGCGGTACAGGACAACCAGCCCTTCGACACGCCGGACAAGCGGCTCGGCGGCGGCTACGGCCGTACCGTCGGGATGGCGTTCGGCGTCGCCGTGCTGGTCGCCGTCATCATGGCGCTGGCACTCTGAGGCGCGATTCGGGAAGCCCGTCGCGAACTTGGCAACGCCGCCGCCGTCCCCATCTCTGTTCCGCGACGGCCTGAGATGCGCAGACGCGCGGATTTCGGTAGTGGGCCGGCGGACGGATCACGGCCAGGCAGGGGGCGCGGGGTAGCGGTGGCGCGACGGTTCCTGAGCATCGCAGCGGTTCTTGCCGGCCTGGTGGCGGTACCCGGCGTGGCGGGTGCGAACCCGGTGGCGACCGGAAACGTCGAGGCGCGGCTGGTCGCGGAGACCGCGAGCGTGCCGCCCGGAGAGAGCTTCCTGGTCGCGCTGCGCCAGAAGATCCGGCCGGGCTGGCATACCTACTGGCGCAACCCCGGCGATTCCGGGGAGCCGACGCAGATCGAATGGCAGCTTCCGGAGGGTTTCTCGGCCGGCGCGATCGAATGGCCAGTGCCCGAGCGTATTCCGTACGGACCGCTGCTGAACTACGGCTACGAGAACGAGGTCTGGCTGCTGGCGCGGATCGACGCGCCGGCGGGACTGCCTGCGGGCGAGCCCGTCAGCCTGACCGCCAGGGCGTTCTGGCTGGTCTGCGCCGACATCTGCATTCCCGAGGAGGCGACGCTCAGCCTGACGCTGCCGGCGGGCCCGGCCTCGACCGACGCGCGCTGGGCGGAAGGTTTCCGGCGCGCGAAGGAGGCGCTGCCCGTGGAGTCGCCCTGGCCGGCGGCTTATTCCGCCGACGGCGAGAGCCTGATGCTGCGGCTCGCCGGGCCGGGACTGGACACGTCGCGGATCGAGAGCGCCGCCTATATCCCCAGCAGCGACGGCATCATCGGGAACGCGGCGCCGCAGCGCCTGTCGCTGTCGCCGGAGGGGCTGACGCTCGCCCTGACGCCCGGCTACCGCAAGCCGGACGGCGCGCCGCTGACCGGGCTGGTGGTGCTGGAGGAGCGGCTGGAGGACGGCGTCGTGCGCCGCGGCCTGAGCATCGAGGCGACGCCCTCGGCGGTGCCGATCGAAGCGGCGCCGGCCGGGATGCCGCTGTGGCAGGCGGCGCTGCTGGCGCTGGCCGGCGGGCTGCTGCTCAACCTGATGCCCTGCGTGTTCCCGGTGCTGTCGATGAAGGCGATGGCGCTGCTGAAAACCGCGCAGGGGCGGGAAGCCGGCGTTTCGCGGGCGGCGGGGTGGAGTGAGGCGCGGATCGGGGCGCTGGCCTACACTGCGGGCGTTCTGGCGAGCTTCGCCGCGCTGGCCGGGGTGCTGCTGGCGATCCGCGCCGGCGGGGCGGCCGTCGGCTGGGGCTTCCAGCTGCAGTCCCCGGCGGTGGTGCTGCTGCTGGCCTACCTGCTGTTCGCGGTCGGGCTCAACCTGTCCGGCGTGTTCGATGTCGGCGGGCGGCTGTCCGGCATCGGCGGCGGGCTGGTGCGCGGCGGCCCGGGTGGGGGTGGGGCGGCGGGATCGTTCTTCACCGGCGTGCTGGCGGCGGTGGTGGCGACGCCCTGCACGGCGCCATTCATGGCGGCCGCGGCCGGCTTCGCGCTGACCCAGAGCGCGCCGGTGGCGATGGCGCTGTTCGTGGCGCTCGGACTCGGCATGGCGCTGCCGTTCCTGCTGCTGGGCGTTGCGCCGCGCGCGCTGGCGCTGCTGCCGCGGCCGGGCCCGTGGATGGAGACGCTGAAGCAGGCGCTGGCCTTCCCGATGTACGCCTCGGCGGCGTGGCTGGTGTGGGTGCTAGGCCGGCAGGCCGGGGCCGACGCGGTGCTTCTGGCCGGCATCGGCATGGTGGCCATCGCCTTCGCCGCCTGGCTTTACGAGAAGAGCCGCGGCGCGGCGACGCGCGGGCGCATCGCCGGGGCGGCGACGGCGGCGGCGGTGGCGCTTCTGGTACTGGGCACGGCGGCGATCCCGGCGGCTGCCACGGGACCTGCTCGCTCCGCCAGTGCCGATACGGAGGCGCTGGCCGGCGAGCCGTTCAGCGCGGCGCGACTGGCCGAGCTGCGCGCGGCGGGCACGCCGGTGTTCGTCAACATGACCGCCGACTGGTGCATCACCTGCCTGGTCAACGAGCGGGTGGCGCTGCGATCCGACGCGGTCGCCGACGCCTTCGCGAGCGGCGGCGTGACCTACCTGAAGGGCGACTGGACACGCCGCGACGCGGAGATAACCCGGGTGCTGGAGCGGTTCGGCCGTGCCGGGGTACCGCTTTACGTGTTCTACCCGCCGGCCGGAGAGCCGGTGGTGCTGCCGCAGATCCTGACCGAGGGTACCGTGCTGTCGGCGCTCTCGGCGGCGATCCCGGCGGCGGACGCTTCCCCCTCCCGCAACGCCAACATGGAGACCCGACGATGAGCATCGCGACGATGACCAGAGCCGGCGCCGTCGGTGCGCTGGCGATGCTGTGCAGCTTCGCCGTTCCCGCCTCCGTTCCCGCCCTCGCCGCGCCGACCGTCGGCGAACCGGCACCGGAATTCACCGCTATCGACAGCCAGGGCCAGAGCCGCAGCCTGACGGACTTCCGCGGCAAGACCGTGGTGCTGGAGTGGACCAACCACGACTGCCCCTATGTGCGGAAGCACTACGAGACGGGCAACATGCAGGCGCTGCAGAAGGATGCGACGGCCGACGGCGTGGTGTGGCTGTCGGTGATCTCCTCGCCGCCGGGCGAGCAGGGCCATGTCGAGGCGGCAGAGGCCGACCGCCTGACCGGGAGCCGGAATGCCGCCCCGACGGCGGTGCTGCTGGACCCCGACAGCAAGGTGGCCCGCGCCTATGCCGCGCGCGTCACGCCGCACATGTTCGTCATCGACGGGCAGGGCACGCTGCGCTTCATGGGCGGCATCGACGACAAGCCGACGAGCCGCCACAGCAGCGTCGAGGGAGCGCGCAACTACGTCCGGCTCGCGCTGGCCGACCTCGCCGCCGGCCGTGACGTGCAGGAGGCGACGACCCGGCCCTATGGCTGCGCCGTCAAATATGCCGAATAGCCGGTCGGTAGAACTGCTGAGAGGACTGGCCGTCGCCGCCGCGCTGGCGGTGGCGGAGCCGGTCATGGCGCATTCGCCGACCGGACAGGTGGCGGGGCGGGCCGAGGCGCTGGTCGGCTCCCTCGACGCCGGCCAGCGCGAGAAAGCGGTGCTGCCGTTCGACGGCGAGGCGCGCAAGGACTGGCACTACACGCCGCGCCGCCGGCCGGGGCTGCGGCTCGACGAGATGAGCGACGACCAGCGGCGCCGCGCCTGGGCGCTGATGGCGGCGGCGCTGAGCGAGGTCGGCTTCGACAAGGCGCGCGGCGTCATCCTGCTGGAGAAGATCCTCGGTGAGGACTCCGGCAACACGGCGTGGCGCGATCCCGGCAACTACGCCTTCGCGTTCTTCGTTCAGGAGGGCGGGCGGATCGGCGGCGCGAAGCCGTGGGGCTGGCGCTTCGAGGGGCACCACCTGTCGCTGAGCTTCACGGTGGCGCCGCATCTCGACTTGTCGTTCACACCGGCGTTCTTCGGCGCCAACCCGGCGGTGGTGCGCGAGGACCATCCCGAGCATGGCGGCATGCGGCTGCTGGCCGACGAGCACCGGCTGGCGTTCGAACTGCTGGAGAGTCTGGACGACGGCCAGCGTGGCCGCGCCATCATCGCCGGCCGGACGGCGGGGGATATCCATTCCGGCCCCGGCCGCGGGCTGCCGTTCGATGCGCCGGAGGGACTGCCGGCATCGGCGATGACGGAGGCGCAGCGCGACCTGCTGATGCGGCTGGTGGAGACCTATGTCGGCAACGTCGGCAGGGAGTTCGCCTTCCGCCAGATGAAGCGGATCGAGGCGGCGGGGGTGGAGAAGCTGCACTTCGCCTGGACCGGCGCGACGCGGCCGGACGCGCCGCACTACTACCGCATCCACGGGCCGGTGACGCTGATCGAGTACGACGCCAGCCAGGGCGGCGGCGACCACGTCCACTCGATCTGGCGCGACCCGACCGACCCGTTCGGCGAGGACCTCCAGCGCCGCCACCTGACCGAGCAGCACGACCACAGCCATCCGCACCCGCACTGATCGCGGGGAACGCCGGCCTCCTCCACCCGTTCACCGGAAAAGGAGGACGCCATGCGTGTACGCAGCCCGAGAGAACAAGAGGAAGCCGAAGCGCAGGAGGCGAGGGTCCGGGAGCAGGGGCGCCCCGAACGCGCGCGTCCGCGCGTGGATGACGCGGTGGAGGGCGTCGACGCCATCGAGCCCGAGGACCGGCGGACGCTGGAAGGGCAGGTGATGGGGGGCCAGCGACCGACCCGAGAGCCCGGCCGCTGGGGCGGCAAGGGCCTGTGGGCGGCGCTGATCGCCGTGCTGCTGCTGATCGTCCTGATCGGCGCCTACGGCTACTGATACGCGGCGCGAAGCGCACCGAAACCCCGCCCGGCCGAGAGGCAGGGGCGGGGCCGGCCGTGGCGCGGGAAGGCGGCGTCCGCGCCTTCCGGGTGGCCCGGCGGGGGCTTAGTTGGCGCCGCCGGTCGTGCCGCCGCTGCCCATACCGGGCGTGGCACCCTGCTGGGTGCGCTGCAGGGCGTCCTGCTTGCGCTGCTCCTCGGCCGCGCGCGCCTCCTGCTCCTCCCTGGTCTCGAAGGCCTTGGCATCCTCGAGCTGCTGGCGCGAGACGGTCGAGGTGAAGGCCAGTTCGCCGTCCTGCTCGACCTTCTGCAGCGCGTCCCACGACACCGCCACCGACTTCGCGCCGATGCCGAGGAAGCCGCCGACACCGATCACCGCGGCGACGAGGTTCGAATCGCTGTCGAACACCAGGTCGCTGATCTTGCCGATATCCTCGGCGTTCTCGCCGGAGCCGGAGCGGACCGGCGCGCCGATGATGTTGTCCGCGCGCATCTGGTCGTCGGCCTGCGCCACGATGACCTGAGCGCTGCCCGCGGCGGCCTGCTGTTCGCCCTGCATGCCGGTCGCATCCGCTCCCCTGGCCGCGCCGGGGGCCCTGTCGGGCAGGCGCTGGGTGCGTTCCGCGGCGGGCGGGCCGGCGGGATCGGCCTTGGGCTGCTGCTGGGCGTAACCCGCGCCGGCGGCCAGCGCCAGGGCGGGAATCAGTGCGTAGGCAGAGACTCTCATGGTCCATTCCTCCTCATTCCGCCCGGGTATCGGGTACCCGTGCTTATGCCGCTAAAACCACCGAGGGGGTGGAGGGTTCCAGTTCCGGGAGATGATGCCGGCGCTATGCGACCCGCGCCCCGGCCAGCGGAGCAGCGCCCGCTAACGCCCGATGGTTGTGGTAGATTGAGGGCTTCTGCCACCGTCAGGGAAAACCCATGCCCCGATCGATCCGCCTCGTCGCCTTCGCGCTCGCCGTCATGCTGTCGACGGCGACCGGCGCTCTGGCCGACGACACCTACAGCCGCGACGAGATCCTCGCCAAGGCGGAGGGCTTTTTCGGCGATACCACCGAGGGGCTCGCCAAGGCCGTCGAGCGCGTGTTCGAGGACCAGGGCCGCCCCAACGCGATCATCATCGGCGAGGAGGTCTCGGGCGCCATCGGCGTCGGCCTGCGCTACGGCAAGGGCACGCTGGAGCGCAAGGGCGGCTATTCCGGCCCGATCTTCTGGCAGGGGCCGTCGATCGGCTTCGATCTCGGCGGCAACGCCTCCAAGGTGTTCGTGCTGGCCTACAAACTCGGCGCCACCGACGACATCTACCAGCGCTTCCCCGGCGTCGACGGCAGCTTCTACTTCGTCGCCGGCGTCGGCGTGAACTACCAGCAGTCGGGCGACATCGTCCTTGCGCCGATACGCACCGGCGTCGGCCTGCGCGCCGGCGCCAGCATCGGCTACCTGCACTACAGCCGCGAGCACAGCTGGATACCGTTCTAGCCCCGGCCCGCCGCCGCCCATGCCGGTCGTGCCATTGCCCCCTCAACGATGAACGGGAGACTCGGTCCATGCCGGGCAGCGGAACGGCGGGAGCGGAGACGAGGCGCGGGGGCGCGCCGGGCGGGAACCCTTCGGTGCGTCCGCCCGATGCCTGTCCGGTCTGCCGCGCCGCCGGGCCGCGGCCGTTCATGGCGGTGGACGGGCGGGATTACTGGCGGTGCGCTGCCTGCGCGGCCCGCTTCCTCGATCCGCGGCAGCTACCCCCGCGCGCCGTGGAACGCGCCCACTACCGGCAACACGAGAACGCTCCGGACGATCCGGCGTATCGCCGCTTCCTCTCGAAACTGGCGGATCCTCTCCTTGCGCGGCTGGCGCCGGGATCGCAGGGCCTGGATTACGGCTGCGGGCCCGGCCCGGCGCTCGCGGCGATGCTGCGCGAGGCGGGGCACCGGGTCGCGCTCTACGATCCGTTCTTCCATCCCGATCCGGCGCCGCTGGCGCTGGACTACGATTTCATCGCCTGCACCGAGACGGCGGAGCACTTCCACCGGCCGGCGGCGGAGTTCGACCGCCTCATGGGGCTGGTCCGGCCGGGCGGATGGCTGGCGGTCATGACCTGCTTCCAGACCGACGATGCACGGTTCGCGGAATGGCATTACCGCAGGGACCCCACACATGTCGTCTTCTACCGCGAGGAGACGCTGCGCCATGTGGCGGCGTCCCGCGGCTGGTCCTGCGACGTGCCGGTCAAGGACGTCGCCGTGATGCGAAGGCCCGGCGGCGGGGGGTGAGAGGCCGGAGAGCCTGTCCGGCGCCGGATGCCCGATCAGCACCGCCGCGTCGAATCCGGACCACTCGAGCCGATCCGCGTAACCGGGGCGCCTACTCCGCCGCGGCGGCTCCGCCGGCGGGGGCGGGGGTCGGGGCCATGCGCGGGCCGAGGATGACCTCGTTGCCGGGGCGCGGATCGCGCGGGATGTTGATCGACAGCAGCAGCGAGCAGCCGGCCATCGCCGCGCCGGACAGGAACACCAGCGCCGGCGAATACAGCCACAGCAGCCCGTAGAGCACCGGGATGAACACCGCGCCGATGTGGTTGATGGTGAAGGAGACGCCGGCGGTGGAGGCCATGTCGGCGGGGTCGGCGATCTTCTGGAAGTAGGTCTTCATGGCGATCGCCATGGCGAAGAACAGGTGATCGACCACGTAGAGGCCGGCCGCGACCCACGGGTCGGTGACGAAGGCGTAGGCGGTGAACACGCCGATCAGGCCGACGTACTCGAAGACCAGCGCCTTGCGCTCGCCCCAGCGGTGGATCAGCCGCCCGATCTTCGGCGCCGCCCAGGTGTTGATGACGGCGTTGACCAGCAGCAGCAGCGTGATGGCGGAGACGTCGTAGCCGAACTTCTCGACCATCAGGAAGCCCGCGAAGACGACGAAGATCTGCCGCCGCGCGCCGGCGAAGAAGGTCAGCAGGTAATACAGCCAGTAGCGGCTGCGCAGCACCATGTGCTTGTGCTGCACGACGTCTTCGGCATAGGACGGCCAGGCGAACCACGCCAGCGCCGCGACGGCGACGGTGGCCATGCCGCCGATCACGTAGACGATGGCGAAGTCGAGCCCGGCGAAGTGGACGCCGCCCCAGATCAGCCCCAGCGTGAGGATGCCGGCGGCTGACCTGGCCGAGATCATGCGGCCGAGCGTCTCCGGCGCCTTGTCCTTCGACACCCACTGCAGGGCGAGCGACTGGTTGACCGTCTCGTAGTAGTGGAAACCGGTCGACATGATGAAGGTGGTGACCAGCAGGCCGGTCATGCTGGGGAAGAAGCCGGTCAGAGCGGTGCCGAGGCCGAGCAGCAGCAGCGAGACGTAGGCCAGCACCTGCTCGCGCATCAGCAGCAGGATCCAGACCACGGCGAAGGACATGAAGCCGGGGATCTCGCGCAGGCTCTGCAGGATGCCGATGTCGGCGCCGTCGAAGTCGGCGCGCTGGATGGCGAAGTTGTTGAGCAGCGCCATCCACGTCTGGAAGCTCAGCGGCATCGCCGCGGCCAGCAGGATGAGCAGGACTTCCGGGCGGCGCCAGCCGCCGGCGGCGAGATCGCGGAGCGTTTTGGTCATGGAAATGTCCTTTAGCCTGCCCCCGCGCGGCTGTCGCGGCTAATCTGAGGGGAACAGCCATGCAGGAACGGGCTGACCGAGGCCCGCAGAGGAGGGAGGGAACGACCATGCCCGACATCGCTCAGGCTCGCATCGAAAGCCCGGAAGTGGCGTCCGCGCTGGACGACGTGCTGGGCGCCGCCGGCTTCGCGCCGGAGCCGGTCCCGCTCACCATCGCCGGGCACGACCCGGTGCTGCCGACCAACTACCTGTTCGGGGCCGTCGGCTCGGCGGCGCTGTCGGCGATCGGGCTGGCGGCGGCCGACCTGTGGCGGCTTAGGACGGGGCGGACGCAGTCCGTCGCGCTGGACGTCGCCCATGCCTGCGCCGCCATCCGCACCAGCAAGTACCTGCGTCGCGACGGCGCCGCCAGCGACGTGTTCAACGCCGGACTGTCCGGCTTCTACCCGGCCAGGGACGGCCGCTGGTTCCACCTGCACACCTCCTTCCCGCACCACCTGCAGGGCACCATCGACCTGCTCGGCTGCGCCAGCGACCGCGCCGCGGCGGCGGAGAAGGTCGCGGACTGGGACGCCGAGGAACTGGAACTGGCGCTGTACGCGCGCGGCTGCGTCGGCGCGGTGGTGCGCAGCCGCTCGGAATGGCAGGCGCATCCGCATTCGGCGGCGGTCGACCGTCTGCCGCTGCTGGAGATCGTGCGGATCGGCGACGCGCCGCCGGAGCCGCTGCCGGATGGCGACCGGCCGCTGTCGGGCATCCGGGCGCTCGACCTGACGCGGGTGCTGGCGGGGCCGACCTGCGGGCGTACGCTGGCAGAGCACGGCGCCGAGGTGATGCGCATCGGCGCGGCGAAGATGACCGACTCCGACGAGAACGTGATGGACACCGGGCACGGCAAGCTGAACGCGTATCTCGACCTCGACGTGCCGGAGGAGAAGGCACGGCTGCTGGCGCTGGCGCGCGAGGCCGACGTGTTCACCCAGGCCTACCGGCACCCAGGCCTACCGGCCGGGCAGCCTGGCGGCGCGGGGCCTGTCGCCGGAGGACCTGGCGCGCGAGCGTCCGGGCATCGTCTGCGTGACGCTGTCGGCCTACGGCCACGAGGGGCCGTGGGCGATGCGGCGCGGCTTCGACAGCCTGGTGCACTGCGCCACCGGCATGACCTGGGAGCACGTCTGGGGCGACGGCGAGGGCGGCGAGGGCGCGCCGGTCGAGGACGTGACGCCACGCCACAGCCCGGCGCAGGTGCTCGACTACGTCACCGGCTACCTGATGGCGTTCGGCGCGATGGTCGCGCTCGGCCGCCGCGCGCGCGAGGGCGGAAGCTGGATGGTGCGCCTGTCGCTGGCGCAGACGGCGCACTGGATCCTCGGCCTCGGACGGGTGAAGGGCATCGACGCACGCACCGTCGAAGACCCTTGGAAGAAGGGGATCGGGCACCTGTTGATCGAGAGCGACACGCCGTTCGGCCGGCTGCGCCACCTGGGGCCGGTGCTGCGCCTGTCGGAGACGCCGCCGCGCTGGGACAGGCCGGCGACGCCGCTCGGGACGCATGAGGCGGTGTGGCCGTGACCGGCATTGCGATCGGGCGGTACGACGACGCGCGGCATCACGGCGGGGTCAGCGGCCGCCTTCCGTACCGCCCGGCCCTGGCATCCACTGCACGGTAGCCTTCACCTTCGTCGCCGGCCACCGGCGCTCAATGCCGGTTCTCCTTCGGCACGACCGACCGGCCCTTCATCCACTGGGTGAAGCCGTCCTTGCGCAGGGGCTTCGAGAAGAGGAACCCCTGCACATGATCGCAGTGCATGTCGTTCAGCCGGTCGAGCGCGCCGTCCGTCTCCACCCCTTCGGCGCAGGTCCGGCGCTCCATCGCTTGGGCGATCTTGATGGCGCCGTCCACGATCACGGCCGAATTCTGGTCCTCGACCATATTGGAAACGAACCGGCGGTCGATCTTGAGTTCGGAGAAGGGGGTGTCCAGCAACGCGGAAAGGGAGGAATGCCCGGTGCCGAAATCGTCGAGATACAGACCGAAGCCGGAGAGGCGTATCTCGGCGAGGTTCTCGGACAGGGGCCGGGACTGGACGATGGGCTCCGTCTCCGTCAGTTCGAAGGCGAAGGCATCCAGCAGCTTCTCCTGCCGGAAGGTCGCCCTGAGGTTGATGGCGTTGGTCGCCGAACGCAGCATCGACGGCGCCACGTTCAGGGAGGCCACGAGCTCGAACCCGGTATCGCGGAAGTCCCGCTGGTCGGTGACGACCTGCTCCGCCATCTTGACCGTCAGGTCGTCCATCAGCCCGAGCCGCTCCGTCATCGGCAGGAACTGGGCGGGGGTCCGGGTGCCGTCGGACGGATGCTCCCACCTGGCGAGCGCCTCGATCCCGAGGACCCGGCCGGAGCGGGCCTCCACTATAGGCTGGTAATAGGGGATGATCTGGCCGTTCTGGATGGCGTGCTTGAGTTCTTCCTCGATGGACTTGTCGCTCTCGGCGATGGCTCTCTGCTGGGTGCTGACCAGTTCGCTGGCGTCGTCGAAGGAGTCGATCACGGCCGCGACCGAGAAGCCCTCGTTCTCGGTGAAGGAGATCGCGGCCTTGATGGTCGAATCGTCCGCGTGCTCGGACACGAAGATGAAGGGCGCCACGTTGTCCGTCGGCAGTTCCCGCAGGATCTCGATCAGATCCCTGCCGGCCTCATGGAGGTGGAATATGATGACGTGCGGGACGAAGTTCTCGACCAGCCGGCCCATGGCATAGGTGTGTCCGCAGGAGATGAACGCGTAGCTCGCCTCCGTCCCGTTGGCTTCCAGGGCGCACTGCAGGGCCTGGACGCCGCGGGCGTCATTGCCGATTACAAGTATGCGCTGCTTGATAAGCCGCGGATTCATCATCTATCTCCATGCCGCTCGACATCGGCACGAGAGGATGCGCCTGTCTGCGAATATTACAGCCATGAATAGTGCATGAACGGACGATTCGGCGTTAAAGAATTGTAAGCTGGCTCCCGTCCGGCGGGATCGAGCGGAGCCGGATGCGGAGGTGCAGCGGGGGGGGGGGGGGG
>JBBDQX010000221.1:774-16151 GCA_040905765.1 Acetobacterales bacterium | reverse complement strand
GATCCCGCGCAACTGCGCGCGAACCTGTCGGCGGTCCTCGATACGCTTCGGCAGCGCGACGTGCCGGTGCTGCTCGCCGGCATGCTTGCGCCGCGCAATTATGGCAGTGAATACAGCCAGGCGTTCGCTGCCGCCTTTGCCGACCTCGGCGAGAAGGCCACGGTCTTCTATCCGTTCTTCCTCGAAGGCGTCGCCACGGTGCCGGCGCTCAACCAGTCCGACGGCATCCACCCGAACGCGGAAGGCGTGGAGGCGATCGTCGGGCGCATCCTGCCCTACGTCGAGAAGCTACTCGCCGCCACGGACGGGGCATGACCGAGGCGCCGCCGGCCGGGCGCAGGCCACCGTCCCTCTCGGGACCGGTACTCGACCAAGCGCTCGCGCAGGCCGCGGCCGACCTCTCGCAAGGCCGCACAGAGGCTGCCCGTGCGCTGCTGGCGCAGCTCCTTCGCGCCGCGCCCGACTCCGCCGCCGTCGCCTATCTCTCCGGGCTCGCCGCCGCGGAACTGGCCAATTCCATCGCGGCCTTCGAAAGGGCTGTGGAGCTCGATCCCGGGCATGCCGACGCGGGCAATGCCCTCGGCCTGGCCCGCCAGGCGGCGGGCGATCCGGAGGGTGCCGGGACCGCTTTCCGCGACGTGCTCGAGCGACGGCCGGACCATGCTCGCGCCGCCGCGAACCTCGCCGCCCTGCTGCTCGCCGGCGGACGGCCGGAAGCGGTGGTCACGCTGCTGCGTCCGGCGGACGGCGCGGCACCGTGCGACGCGGCCGCCCGAGGCCTGCTGGCGCAGGCGCTGCTGGAACTCGGCGAGGAGGACGCCGCCGCGGCGCTGCTGCGGAAGGGGGCGCCAGAGACCGTTGAAATCGCCGTCGCCAGGGCGCAGCTGCTGCTGCGCCGCGGCCAGCTCGCGGAAGCCGTCGGCGTGCTGACCGGCGCGGCCGACGCAGCGCCGCGCCATGCGCCGGTCCGCGGCCTGCTCGCGCATGCGCTGGAGCGGCTCAACCGGCTGGACGAAGCCGAAGCAGCCGCGGCAGCGGCGCTTGACCTGTCGCCCGCGGACTGTGGCGCGACGATCAACCTCGCCCGCGTCGAGCGACGCACGGGCCGTGCCGGGCAGGCGCGGAACCGCCTCCGCGCCCTGCTGGCGTCGCCGGGCAATGTCAGCGAGGCGCAGCGCGGCACGGCGCTGGTCGAACTCGGCTTCGCCTGCGACCGGCTCGGCGAGGTCGATGCCGCTTTCGACGCCTTCGCGGCGGGGCAGGCGCTGCTCGCCATTGCCCCGGAGGCGCGGCGGCACGATCCGGAGCGCATCTACGCCCTGCTCGACGCGCTGCGAGACGAGTCGCCGCCGGTAACGAGCGGGGAGGAGCCGGGTCCGGACGATCCGGTGTTCCTCGTCGGCTTTCCGCGCTCGGGCACGACGTTGACGGAGCAGATCCTCGCGGCGCATCCGCGCCTGCTGACCACCGACGAGGAGCCGTTCCTGCCGGACCTCACGCACGAATGGCCCGCCCTCGCCGGCGGCGCCTACCCGCATGGACTCGCCAGCTTGTCCGACGATGCCGCGGCGCAACTGCGCGACCGCTACCGTGCGGCACTGGCGCGGCGCTTCGGCGCCGGAGGCCGCCGGGTGGTCGACAAGCTGCCGCTCAACATCCTGCACCTCGGGCTGATCCGCCGCCTGTTCCCTGCGGCACCGGTGATCGTAGCCCTGCGCGATCCGCGGGACGTGGTTCTCAGCTGCTTCATGCAGCAGTTCGCGCCGAACGCCCCGATGGTGCAGTTCTTCGACCTCGCCCGCTCCGCGCGGTTCTACGCCGCGGTGATGGATCTGTGGCTCGGCTGGCGCGAGGATCTCGATCCACCTGCGATGGAGTCCCGTTACGAGGACGTGGTGCAGGACGTCGAGAGGGCTGCGCGTCGCCTGATCGCCCATGTCGGCGAGGACTGGACCGACGCCGTTCTCGCGTACGCCGACGCCGCGCGCGACCGCGCCATCACCACGCCGAGCTACCGCGATGTCGGCGAGCCGATCCACGGCCGGGCCCGAGGCCGTTGGCGGCGCTACGAAAAACAGCTTGCTCCGGTGCTCGGAATCCTTGATCCGTACGCCCGGGCGCTCGGCTACCCCCCGGCGCCGGGGAAAGGGAACGCTTCGGAGGAATGACGGCTTTCGCGTCCGGTGCGGCCGGCGGGTCGCAGGAATGGCAGGCGGTCTGCCATGCGGCGCTCGAGGATCTGGGAACGGTTCCGGCGGGCGCCAACATCGGCTTCATCTACGTCACCGACGTGCTCGCCCACGCGCTGCCGCATATTCTGGATGCGGTGCGCGAGCGGACGGGTGTGCGGAACTGGGTCGGCACCGTCGGCTATGGCGTCTGCGCCAGCGGGCGGGAGTTTCACGACGAGCCTGCGATCTCGATGCTCGTCTGCGCCCACCCCGACGACTCCTTCCGCCTCCTGCCGACCGTGACAGGGCCGCTCAAGCGGGTCATCGAGTGGCACGGCGGCTGGCTCGCCGACAATCAGCCGGTGTTCGGCGTCGTCCACGCCGACCCGAACTTCGCCGGCGTGCCGGATGTGGTCGAGACGCTGGCCGAGGCCAGCGGCGGCTTCCTCGTCGGCGGCTTGACCTCGTCGCGCGGGGAGCACTACCAGGTGGCCGGGGGTCTCACCAGCGGTGGCGTTTCGGGCGTGATGTTCGGTCCCGGCGTCACCGTCGCCACCGGGCTCAGCCAGGGCTGCATGCCGATAGGGCCGGTGCACGAGGTGACCGAGAGCTCCGGCAACATCCTCATCTCGATCGACGGCGAGCCGGCGCTCGATGTGTTCAAGCGGGACATCGGCGACGTGCTGGCGCGCAGGCTGGAGCGGACGACGGGTTATATCCACGCCGCCTTCCCCGTGTCGGGCGACGACACCGGCGACTACGTCGTGCGCAACCTGCTCGGATTCGATCCCGAGCGCGGCTGGCTGGCCGTGGGCGAGGCGGTCGATACCGGCGACCGGCTGATGTTCTGCCGCCGCGACCCGCAGGCGGCGCGCGACGACCTTTCCCGGATGCTGGGCGCGCTGGAGAAGCGCCTGGACCGTCCGCCGCGTGCCGCGCTCTACTATTCATGTGTCGCGCGCGGCCCCCATATGTTCGGAGAGAAGGGGAACGAACTGGCGATCCTGCGCGAGGCACTCGGCGACATCCCGCTCGCCGGCTTCTACGCCAATGGCGAGATTTCCAACAACCGGCTCTACGGCTATACCGGCGTCCTGGCGCTTTTCCTGTAACTGTCGCACCGGCCATACCGTCAGCGAGCGGCCGATCTCCTCATGCGTCTCTTCGTAGCCATCGACCTGCCCGACGACGTCCGCGACCGGCTGGCGACGCTCGAAGCCGGGGTGCCCGGCGTCAGGTGGGTGCCGGCCGGGAACCTGCACCTCACCCTGCGCTTCATCGGCGAGGTCGACGGCGCCATGGCGGAGGAACTGGCCGAGGCGCTGTCGGAAGTGCGGGCTCCGGCCTTCGGGCTGTCCCTGTCCGGCGTCGATGTGTTCGCGCGAGGTCGACAGCCGCATACCCTCTGGGTCGGCGTCGACCGTAATCCGGCCCTCCAGCACCTGCGCGAGAAGGTCGAGTCGGCGCTGGTGCGCACCGGGCTGGCGTCGGAGCGCCGGCGCTTCTCGCCGCACGTCACCCTCGGCCGCATGAAGCAGCGGCCGGGGCATCATCTCGTGCAGTGGCTGGAGGCTAACGCGCTGTTTCGCACCGACCCCTTCACCGTCGGGGGATTCACGCTGTTCTCCAGTCGTCTCGGCAGCGAATCCGCGCGCTATGTCGCAGAAGCCTTCTATCCGCTGGAGGGTGTCCCGGCCTACTTCTGAAGCGTCGGCCGGCTTGTCCGGTGCGTGCTCCAGCCCCTCGGCGCCCGCCGCGTCGTGTTCCGGCCGCTGGCCTTCGCCGCATACATGGCGTGGTCTGCGCGGACGATCATCTGGTCGGCCTCCGCCTCGGCGTCCGGATAGAGCGCGACGCCGATGCTCGCCGAGACCGAGACCGGTTCGCCCGCGATGCCGATCGGCGCGGCGATCACCTCCAGCACCTTTTCCGCGACTACATCGGCGTCCTCCTCGCCGGCGATCTCCGACACCACGATCAGGAACTCATCGCCGGCGAATCGGCCGACCGTGTCGGATCGTCGCACCGCGCCGGTGAGGCGTTCGGCGACGGTGCGTAGCACCGCGTCGCCGACGTCGTGGCCGTGCACGTCGTTGACGCCCTTGAAGTCGTCGAGGTCGACGAACAGCAGTGCGCCGAGCTTGTCATAACGGCGGGCTTGGGCAAGTGCGGTGGCGAGACGGTCGGTCGTCAGCCGCCGGTTCGGCAGGCCGGTGACATCGTCGAAATTGGCTTCGCGCCAGACCTGCTCCTGCCGCCGTCTCTCGCAGGTGACGTTCTGGAACAGGGCGATGCCGTGCGGCTCGCCATCGATTGCGAGGGGGGCCGTGACGACCCG
This sequence comes from Acetobacterales bacterium, assembly GCA_040905765.1. Lineage (GTDB taxonomy): Bacteria > Pseudomonadota > Alphaproteobacteria > JBBDQX01 > JBBDQX01 > JBBDQX01. Next base: position 11,642 of record JBBDQX010000221.1, on the reverse strand, counting down.
GTAATCGCTTTCGCCCAGACGGACGTCGAAGCTCTGGGGCTGTCCGGCGATCGTCTCGCGGTAGCGACGTTCGATCTCGTCGGCGACCTCCGCGGGAAAGATGGCCCCCGGGGAGGATCCGCCGGCCATCCCGGCGTCGACGCCTATCGCGCGCGCCTCCGCGCCGTCGAACAGGCGGTGACGCAGCACCGAATCGAACAGCGCGATCGCGCCGTTGGGCAGCCCGGCCGCAAGCGCACGGTAGGGATCGGCACCGGTCATCGGCTGCACGGCCTTTACGGTCTTTAGGGACGGCGATGCAATTACCCGGCGCATATAAACCTATGTCAAGGGCCCGGGCTGAATCGGGGCTTCCGCCATCAGCCGCGCGAGCAAGCCGCGGCAACCCGCGTCGATCAGTGCGAGCGCGCGGTCGAATCCCTCCGGCGGACCATAGTACGGGTCGGGGACGTCGCGCGACAGCTGCTGCGGCGCATGGTCGAGCAGCAGGGCGATTCGGCTCCGGCGGTGCGGCGGGTAGATGGCGTGGAGTTGGGCGATCTGCTCGCGCGTCATGGCGAGGATGTGGTCGAAGCGGTCGAAGTCGTGCGCGGCGACCATGCGCGCGCGCTGCCGCGCGATGTCGATGCCGCGCGCCGCCATCACCCGCTGCGCCCGCGGATCCGGCATCTCGCCGCGGTGGAATCCGTGCGTGCCGGCGGAGTCGATACGCAGCAGTTCGGCAACGCCCGCCTCGGACGCCAGCGCGCGCAGCAGGCCTGCCGCCATTGGCGAGCGGCAGATGTTCCCCGAGCAGATGAACAGTACGCCGACCGGACGGGCCGGCGCCCCCGGCGCCGTTGTCATTCCGTAAACCTTTCCCGCCTAGTATACCGGCGTCATGACTACGATCGTGACGGGGCCGATCGTCGTGCTGACGGGCGCCGGGATTTCCCGCGAATCCGGACTGCACACCTTTCGCAACCCCGATGGCATCTGGGCCAAGACCCGCATCGAGGACGTCGCCACGCCGGAAGCCTTCCGGCGCGACCCGACGCGCGTGCACGCCTTCTACAACGTCCGCCGCCGGCAGCTTCTCGACGCCTCGGTGCAGCCCAACCCGGCGCATCTCGCGCTGGCGCGGCTGGAGCGCGAAGTGCCGGACGAGGTGCTGGTGGTTACCCAGAACATCGACGACCTGCACGAGCGTGCCGGCACCCGCCGGCTGATCCACATGCACGGCGAGATCCTCAAGGCGCGCTGCGCCGGCTGCGGGCGCCTCGCCTCCTGCCGCCGCGACCTCTCGGTGGCGCTCGTCTGCGCCGGCTGCGGGGCGTCAGGCGGCATGCGGCCGCACGTCGTCTGGTTCGGCGAGATGCCGCTGGAGATGGACCGCATCTTCGACGCGCTGCAGCGGTGCAGGCTGTTCCTCTCCATCGGAACCTCCGGCACCGTCTATCCGGCGGCGGGCTTCGTCGATGCGGTACGCGGCGCGGGGAAGGCGCACACGGTTGAGCTGAACCTCGAGCCGTCGGGCGGCCACAGCCTGTTCGACGAGAAGATCCTCGGTCCGGCCGGCGAGACCGTGCCGGCCTTCGTGGATCGCCTGCTGGCGGGCGTGGAGACCGGCCGATGCACCGGCTGAACCTGCTCGCCGCGCTCGGCTCGCGGGTGCAGCAGCCACGCTCGCCGGGCGAGGCGGAGCAGCGCCTGCTCGAACGCACGGTGGCGGAGGCGCGGGCCTGCGAGCAGTGCTCCCTGTCGCTGCCGCTGGAGCCGCGCCCGGTGCTGCGCGCCTCGGTGACGGCACGGCTGCTGGTCGTCGGCCCGCCGCCCGAGCGGCAGGCGCACCGCACCGGGGTTCCCTACAACGACCCGACGGGCGACACGCTGAGGAACTGGCTCGGCCTCGACCGCTACGCCTTCTACGACGAGAAGCGGGTCGCCATCCTGCCGCTGGGGTTCTGTTTCCCCGGCCACGCCTCGAACGGCAACCTGCAACCGGCGCGGCCGGAGTGCACGCCGGCCTGGCACCCGCGCATCCGCGCGCTGCTCCCGAACGTCGAACTGACCTTGCTGGCCGGCGGCGCAGCACAGAGCTTCTACCTTGGCGCCCGCGCCCTGCCGACGATGACCCAGATGATCGAGGCCTGGCGCGACTACCTGCCGGACTGCTTTCCGGTGCCCAATCCGGCGTGGCGGTCGGCGCGCTGGTTGTCGCGCAATCCGTGGTTCACCGACGAGGCGCTGCCGGAACTGCGCCGCCGCGTGCAGGCGGCGATCGTCAAGCCGGTCCCGAAGCTGCTGCCGCTGCACCGACTGCTGCCGGCACAGCGCCACAGGGAGATGGCGCGCGATCCGGACGACTGGATCGAGTGACGCCCGAGTCTCAGCCGTCGGCCTCGATCCGGTAGATCTCGTCGTCGCTGAAGCCGAAATGGTGCGCGATCTCGTGGATCAGCACATTGCGCACCACGTCGCGCAGGTCGTCGTCCCCCTCGCACCAGAAGTCCAGCAGGGGCCGGCGGTACAGCAGGATGCGATCGGGCGCGCGCGGCGGGTCGCCGACGCTCTGCCGGTCCAGCGAAACCCCGTGGTAGAGGCCGAGCAGGTCGAACGGGCCCTCGAGGCCCAAGTCCTTCAGGGTCTCGTCATCCGGAAATTCGTCGACCTGGATCGAGACGCCCCGGACATGCTGCAGCAGCGCGGGCGGGATATGCGCCAGCGCATCCTCGGCCAGTGCCTCGATCTCGTCGGCGGTGGGTGCGATGCGGCGGGTCATGGCCCTCAACCTAGCGTCGCTTGAACAGGCCGCCAACCCGGCCCATTGTCGGTATCATCGCCCGCAAGACCGGAAAGGAGGCCGAACCATGGCCAGCAAGCTCCCGGCGGACGACCGGGCCGCGGCGCTGAACGATCTGCCGCAGTGGTCCGGGGTGGAGGGCCGCGACGCGATCACGCGCAGCTTCAGGTTCAAGGACTTCAATGCGGCATTCGGATTCATGGCGCGTGCGGCATTGCTCGCCGAGAAGATGGATCACCACCCGGAGTGGTTCAACGTCTACAACCGGGTCGACGTCACGCTCAGCACCCACGACGCCGGCGGCGTCACGGACAAGGACGTGCGCATGGCGAAGGCCATGGATCGCTGGGCGGACTGAACGATGGCCGGCCGCTCCGACGCCGTGCCCGCCTGGGCCCAGTGGCTCGGCTGGCTCGGGGTGATTCCTTTCGTCGCCGGGGCGCTGGCGGCGCTGGTGCTGCCGGACGGCGTCGCCATCGTGTCGCTGAGCGCGGTGCTGGCCTATGGCGCCGTCGTCCTGTCCTATCTCGGCGGCGTGCGCTGGGGGCTGGCGATGGCGGAATACGGCGGGTCCCCCGGGCCGATGACGTGGGTCAACGCCATCGTGCCGCCGACGGTCGGCTGGCTGGCCAACCTGATGGCGCTCGCGCCGGGTTTGACGCTGCTCACGCTGGCCTATGTCGCCGCGTTCTTCTTCGACCTCGCCATGGTCCGGGCGGGGCAGGCACCGGCGTGGTACGCGGCGCTGCGCAGGCCGCTCAGCGCCGTCACCGTCGCCAGCCTCGGCGTCTGCCTGCTGGCGGTGTTCGTGCGCTTCTCCTGACTCAAGACCTGGCGCTGTGCAGCGTGATGTCGAGCGTGGCGCCGATGATCAGTGCGGCGCCGATCAGCGTGTAGACATCGGGCACTTCGCCGAACAGCCAGTACCCAAGCAGTCCGGCGAGGGGCAAACGGAAATAGTCGAACGGGATCACCGCGCTGGCCTCCGCGATGCGCATGGCGCGGAAATTGAAGTACTGCGACAGCACCGCGCACGCCGCCGCCACGGACACCACGGCGACGTCGCGCAGCGGCGGAGGCTGCCACACCACGGCCGCGGCCGGCGCCATCGTCAGCATCGAGAACAGCGACGAATAGAACAGCACCGCCGTCGCGCTTTCGGTGGTCACCATCCGCTTGATCAGCACGATTACGACAGCGGCGCCCAGCGCAGCGCCGATGCCGGCGAGCGCCGCCGGCTGCACCGCCTCGAGGCCCGGACGAAGGATCACGATGATGCCGGCGAATCCGATCAGCGTCGCGATCCAGCGCCGCCCGTCTACCCTCTCGCCCAGCAGCAGCACCGCCATCAGCGTCAGGAACATCGGCTTGGTGAAGGCATAGGTCGTGGCTTCCGCCAGGGGCAGGTGGACAAACGAATAGAAGAGGCCGACGTTCGATGCGGCGCTCACCGCACCGCGCCAGAAATGCACGCCGATCCGGCGCGTGCGCAGCGCCTGGACGCTCGCCCTCCACACCACCGGCAGCAGCAGCGCGGTCGCCACCACGCCGCGCATGAAGACCATCTGCAGGGTGTTCGTTTCGCCGGTCGACATCTTGATCGTCGCGCCCATCACGACGACGACACCGGCGGTGGTCAGTATCCACAGCGCACCGCGGACATTGGCCGGCAGGTCGGTCAGGGCTGCCATGCCGCCTACGTCCCGACCGTGCGTGTGCGCTCCCGCTGGGCGATATACAGCGTGGAGACGACGATCACCCCGGCGCCGGCCCAGGTCCAGGCGTCCGGCGCCTCGCCGAAGATCAGGTAGCCGTAGATGCCGGCGTAGAGCAGGCGGAAGTAGTCGAACGGCGCCACCGCGCCGGCCTCGCCGACGCGCACCGCCCGTATCGTCGTGATCTGCGCCAGCGTGCCGAGAATTCCGATGGCGACGCCGAGCATGAACACCTCCGCGGTCACCGGCTTCCACACCGTCAGCGCGGGAAACAGGCTCAGTACCGTCGCGCCGACCACCGAGTAGAAGACGATGGTGGCGCCGCTGTCGGTCGCCGCAAGCTTCTTGCCGAACAGGCTCTGTCCGGCGAAGCCCAGCGCGGCGATCAGCGCCGCGATGGCGCCGAGTTCCAGCGTGACGAACCCTGGCCGGGTTATCAGCATCACCCCGCCGAACCCCGCCAGCAGCGCCCCGGTGCGGCGCCAGCCCAGCTTCTCGCCGAAGAACGGCACCGCCAGAACCGTCATCCACAGCGGCTTGGTGAAGGTGATCGCGACCGCCTGCGCCAGCGGCAGTGCGATGAATGCGAAGACGGAGAAGAATATCGCGCCCAGCACATTGACCGCGTTGCACAGGTGCAGCCCCGGACGCGTCGTCTTGAGCGCCTCGCGCATGTCGCCGGCGATGAACGGCAGGATCGACAGTAGCCCGAAGGCACAGCGGAAGAAGGTGATCTGCAGGCTGTGGTAGCCCTCCAGCGACACCATCTTTATCAGTGTGGCCATGCTGGGATAGCAGATGCTCGCCAGCATCATCCAGGCGATGCCGCGCATGTTCGGCGACAGCGCCTCCCAGCGGCTGCGCAGCCCGCTCACAGTTTCGGCGCCCTGCCCATCCGGGCCTCGCGGCGTGCGATGTAATAGGTCGAGCCGACGATGATCAGCGCGCCGCCTACGGTGTAGAGGTCAGGCAGCTCGCTGAAGAACACGAAGCCGATCAGCACCGACCAGATCAGGCGGGTGTAGTCGAACGGGATGACGGCGCTCGCCTCGGCCACGGCGAAGGCGCGGATCATGAAATACTGGTTGCTGACGCCGAAGAATCCGAGCATCGCGATGAACAGCAGGCCGTCCGCATCGGGTGTCTTCCAGACCAGCGCGGCCGGGATCGCCAGCAGCACCGTCGTGGTGACGGCGGCGTAGAGCATGATGGTCACCGGCCGCTCGGTCGCCGCAAGCATCTTCACGAGGATGTTGGTCAGCGCGAACATGAAGGCTCCGCCCAGCGCGACCAGCGCCTCGGGCTGCAGGCCGGCGGTGCCGGGACGCATCATCACGATGACGCCCAGAAACCCGACCCCGACCGCCATCCACCTTGCCCGGCCGACAAATTCAGAGAGCATGACGGCCGCGAGGACGGTCATCCACAGCGGCTTGGTGAAGGTGTAGGCGACGGCATCGGCCAGCGGCAGCAGCGCCGTGGCCAGCACCAGGAAGAAGTTCGACGTCGCACCGGCGAGGCCGCGCAGCACGTGCAGTCCCGGTCGCTCGGTGCGGAAGCCCTCCCGCCCGGTCGACACCACGATCGGCAGCAGGATCAGCAGCGCCGCGAAGGCGCGGAAGAAGGTAACCTGGAAGCTGTGGTAGCCTTGGCCCAGCACCTTCATCATCGTCGCCATGCCGGCGAATGTGACGGCCGCCACCGTCATCCACATGGCGCCGCGGACGTTCGGCGGGATCGCCTCCGCCCTCGCCGCCAGCCGGGCGACGATGCCGTTCACGCCGCCGCCCGCCGGTTTCGCCGGCGCGTCGACCGCACCTCGTGGAAGGCGATGTACAGCGCCGCGGCGACGATCACGCCGGCGCTGATCAGCGTGAACACGTCCGGCAGTTCGCTGAAGAAATACCAGCCGATCAGCCCGGACCAGATCAGCCGGGTGTAGTCGAACGGCACCACCGCGCAGGCGTCGGCGACACGCCAGGCGCGGATCATCAGGTACTGGTTCAGCGCGCTGAACACCGCCATCAGCAGGATCAGCAACCAGCCTTGCGGGTCCGGCCACTGCCAGACGAACAAGGCCGGCACGAAGGAGATCAGCGAGGTGAAGATGGCGGCGTAGAGCAGGATCGTCACCGGCCGCTCGGTGCCGGAGAGCTGCTTGACCAGCACGTTGACCACGGCGAAGAAGAACGCGCCGCCGAGCGCGACGAAGGCGTTCGGATCCAGCCCGCCGAGGCCCGGCCGCATCATGATCAGCACGCCGACGAAGCCCACGCAGACCGCCGCCCAGCGCTGCCAGAACACCACCTCCGGCAGCATGATCGCGATCAGGACGGTCATGAACAGCGGCTTGGTGAAGGTGAACGCCGTGGCCTCCGCCAGCGGCAGGTGGGTGAAGGCGTAGACCAGGCAGAACAGCGATATGCCGCTCGCCACGCCGCGCCCGGCGTGCAGGCCGAGCCGCTGCGTGCGCAGCGCGTCGGCGCCGACGCGGATCGCCGCCGGCAGCACCAGCATCAGCATGGTCGCCGAGCGCAGGAAGGTGATCAGGAAGCTGTGATAGCCGTCGCCCAGCAGCTTCATCATCGTGACCTGCAGGGCGAAGCACATCGCGCCAAGCGCCATCCAGGCCGACCCCCGGACGTTGCCGGGTATGGCTTCTACGAACGCGGTGGTCCGCGTGGCGAGCGTCGATTGCGTCACGGGCTGTGTCTCGGCGGGAAGGGGACGGTCCCCGGAGGCATTGTGGGCCGCGCTGCGCCGCAGCACAACGCACCAGTGCGGTGCGACGGCTCAGCTCCCGTCCGCCACCCCGCGGGCCGACGCCTCGCGCTGCGCGATGTAGGCGCTGGAGACGAGGATCACTCCGGCGCCGATCCAGCTCCAGAAGTCCATCAGCTCGCCGAACCAGATCAGCCCGACCATCGCGCCGAACGGCAGGCGCAGGAAGTCGAACGGCGCCACCACCGAGGCGTCGGCGCGCCCGAAGGCCAGCGTGTACATGGTCATGCCGACGGTGCCGATGCCGGCCATCGCCAGCGTCGCCAGCAGGAAGCCCGCGCTTGGCGCCTGCCATACCCAGAGCGCTGGCAACAGCAGGAATGGCGGCGCGTACAGGTACATGTAGATCATGATCGTCACCGGGCTCTCGGTGCGGCCGAGCGAGCGGACGATCAGCATCACCGCCGCCATCAGTCCGGCCACCAGCAGAGGCACGATCGACGCCGGCTCGTAGTCGGTCAGCCCCGGCCGCAGGATGACCAGGCTGCCCAGCGCGCCGACCGCCACCGCCGCCCAGCGGCGCGGGCCGACCGTCTCGTGCAGGAACAGCGCTGCGCCGATCGTCGCCCAGATCGGCACCGTGAAGTTCAGCGCCGTCGCCTTGTCGACCGGCAGGAACTGCAGCGACACCACCCATCCGGCAGTCAGGGCGGCGGTCAGGCACCCGCGCAGCAGCAACAGGCCGTGCCGCTGCGTGCGCAGCGCCGTTCGCCCGGCGTGCAGCAGCATCGGCATGACGAAGACCAGGCCGAACAGCAGGCGGAAGAAGGCGACCTGGAACGGGTGGAACTCCTGGCTCCACGACCGCATGAAGCCGTTCACCACCGAGGCGCACAGCGTCGCCACCGTCATCGCCAGCGCCGCCTGTACCGGGCGCGGCAGCCGTCCGACGATGTCGCCCGGCCGGCTCACCGCCGCGCCGCCCTCGCCTCGCGCTGCGCGATATAGATGCCGGAGACGAAGATGATCGCCGCGCCGATCCAGCTCCAGAAGTCCATCAGCTCGCCGAACAGGACGAATCCGACCAGTGCGCCGAACGGCAGGCGCAGGAAGTCGTGCGGCGCGACGTAGGACGCATCGGCGAGCGAGAAGGCATACGCGAACAGTATGTGCCCCGTCGACCCCATGGCGCCGAGCAGGAAGGTCAGCAGCAGGAACTCCAGGTCCGGCGTCTCCCAGACCGGCAACGCCAGCGCCAGCGCGAACGGGGTGGCATAGAGGCCCATGTACAGCACGATGGTGTGCGGCGCGTCGGTACGCGACAGCGTCTTGACGATCAGCATGGTGCCGCCCATCAGCGCCGCCGCCACCAGCGGAACCACCGAGGCGGGATCGAATGCCCCGATGCCCGGCCGCACGATCACCAGGCTGCCGACCAGTCCGATGCCGACCGCCGTCCAGCGGCGCAGCTGCACCGTCTCGCGCAGGATCAGCGCCGCGCCGATGGTCGCCCAGATCGGCACCGTGAAGTTCAGCGCCGTCGCCTTGTCGACAGGAAGCAACTGCAGCGAATAGACCCACAGCGCCGTCGCGGCAGCGGCAAGGATGCCGCGCAGGAGGTACAGCCCCTGTCGCGTCGTGCGCAGTGCCGGCATGCCGAGCCTGAGCAGCACAGGCAGCAGGAACACCAGCCCGAAGAACAGCCGGAAGAACGCCACCTCCAGCGCTGGCCACTGCTGGCTCAGGTCGCGCATAAGGCCATTCATCACCGCCTGCAGCGCGCAGGCGACGGCGGCGCACAGGCTGACCTGCACCGGTACCGGCAGCGCCGTGAAGGCGCGCCGGGGCCCGGCGGCGATCATGCCGCGCCGCCGTTCCGCGCGCGCGCCACCTGCGCCTAGCGATGGGCGATGTAGGCGCCGGCGGCGAAGATGACCGCGGCCCCGACCCAGCCCCAGAAGTCCATCAGCTCGCCGAACCAGATGAGGCCGACCAGCGCGCCGAACGGCAGGCGGAAGAAGTCGTACGGCACCACCGCCGAGGCGTCGGCCAGCGCGAAGGCGCGTGTCAGCAGCAGCTGCCCGGTCGCGCCCATCGCACTCATCACGAACAGAAGGCCGAGCGTGGGCAGGTCCGGCGTCTCCCATACCGGCAGGGTTGCGGCGAACAGGAACGGCGTCGAGTAGATGCCCATGTAGATGACGATGGTGGGCCCCGCCTCGGTACGGGACAGCGACTTGGTGATCAGCATCGACATCGCGAGGCCGACCGCCGCGCCCACAGGCAGCAGCGAGGCCGGATCATATGCGGCCAGCCCGGGCCGCAGGATGATCAGGCTGCCGAGCAGCCCGACCGCCACCGCGGTCCAGCGCCGCGCGCGCACGGTCTCGCCCAGCAGCAGCGCCGCGCCGATGGTGGCCCATAGCGGCACCGTGAAGTTCAGCGCCGTCGCCGTGTCGACCGGCAGCAGCTTGAGCGACAGCATCCACATCCCGGTCTGCACCGCGACGACGATGCCGCGCAACAGGAGCATGCCGTGCCGCTGCGTGCGCAGCCCGGCGGTGCCCATCCGCAGGATCAGCGGCATCACGAACAGCGTCCCGAAGAAGGCGCGGAAGAACGCCACCTCGATGGCCGGTATCACCTGCCCGATGTAGCGGATGAAGCCGTTGGTGACGGAGAACAGCAGCATCGCCAGGATCGCGAGGATGCCCACCTGCACCGCGACGGGCAGGGGCCGGCCCAGGTTCTGCAGTCTGTCGGGGAGGGACATGCGAAGGTCCGGCGGATTCGGAGTCGCCGGGCCGTGGCATCCGGACCGGCTTCCAGCCTATACAATAGGCACAAATCCGGCCGCTCGGACAGGAAGGCCCGGACCGAACGGAGGGAACGATGTCGGAACCGTTGTGGCGCCCCTCGCCTGAACGAATAGCAGCCGCCAACCTCACGGCGTTCATCGACCGCGTCAATCGCAAGCGCGGCGTCGGCGCGACGGACTTCGCGTCGCTGTGGCGCTGGTCGGTCGACGACTCCGGGGCGTTCTGGGCCGAGCTGTGGGACTTCTGTGCGGTGATCGCCGAGACGCGCGGCGACCGGGCGCTGGTCGACGGCGACCGGATGCCGGGCGCGCGCTTCTTTCCCGATGCGCGGCTGAACTTCGCCGAGAACCTGCTGCGGCGTCGCGACGACGCGCCCGGAATCGTCTTCCGGCGCGAGGACGGCCTGCGCCGGGAGATGAGCTTCGCCGAACTCGCCCGCGCGGTCGCCCGTCTCGCCGAGGCGCTCGAGCGGGAGGGCGTGAAGCCCGGCGACCGCGTCGCGGGCTACCTGCCGAACATGCCGGAGACCATCGTCGCCGCGCTGGCCGCGGCCAGCATCGGCGCGACCTGGTCGTCATGCTCGCCCGACTTCGGCGAGCGCGGCGTGCTCGACCGCTTTGGCCAGATCGAGCCGGTCGTGCTTTTCTTCGTCGATGCCTATGTCTACAACGGCAAGGCGCACGACTCCCTCGACCGCGTCAGCAGCGTCCTCGAGGGGCTGCCGTCGGTGCGGCGAACCGTGGTCGTGCCGTTCGTCTCCGACGATCCCGACATCGCGGACATCCGCGGCGGCATGCTGCTCGACGACTTCGTCGCCGGAACGACGGCGGA
>JBBDQX010000221.1:0-764 GCA_040905765.1 Acetobacterales bacterium | reverse complement strand
CGTCGTTCCGGCCCATGCCGTTCGATCATCCGCTCTACATCATGTACTCGTCCGGCACGACCGGCGTACCGAAGTGCATCGTCCATGGCGCCGGCGGCACGCTGCTGCAGCACCTCAAGGAACACGTGCTGCATACCGACGTGAAACGCGACGACCGGGTGTTCTACTTCACCACCTGCGGCTGGATGATGTGGAACTGGCAGATCGGCGCGCTCGCCGCCGGGGCGACGCTGCTGCTGTACGACGGCGCGCCGTTCCAGCCGGGCTGGGAGGTGCTGTTCGACTATGCCGAGCAGGACGGCATGACCGTGTTCGGCACGTCGGCGAAGTACATCGACGCGCTCGCCAAGGCCGGCGCCGAGCCGGCGAAGACGCACGACCTGTCGGCGCTGAAGGCGATGCTGTCGACCGGCTCGCCGCTGGTGCCCGAGAGCTTCGACTACGTCTACGACAAGGTGAAGCGCGACATCTGCCTCGCCTCGATCTCAGGCGGCACCGACATCGTCTCCTGCTTCATGCTCGGCAACCCCATCGGTCCCGTGTGGCGCGGCGAGATCCAGGTGCGCGGCCTCGGCATGGCGGTCGACGTGTTCGACGAGGAAGGCCGGCCGGTGCGCGGCGCGCAGGGCGAGCTGGTCTGCACGAAGCCCTTTCCGTGTATGCCGGTCGGCTTCTGGAACGATCCCGACGGGGCGAAGTACCGCGCCGCCTATTTCGAGCGCTTCCCCGGCATCTGGCACAACGGCGACTACGTCATGCTGACG
>JBBDQX010000220.1:0-16205 GCA_040905765.1 Acetobacterales bacterium | reverse complement strand
CATCGCGCGGGCGCCCTTGCGGTCGACCGGGCAGAGCCTGAAGGCAACATCCTTGAACACCTCGACGAAGACGCCGCCGAGGCCGACCATCACCATCGGCCCGAACTGCGGGTCGTTGATGCCCCCGACCACCATCTCGACGCCCTTCGGCGCCATCTCCTCCAGCAGGAAGCCATCGAGCTCGACGCCGTGCGACCGCACCGAGCGGGTCATGTCGCCCATCGCCGCCTCGACCTCGTCGAGCGACTTCAGGCCGAGGGCGACGGCACCGGCATCGGACTTGTGCACCAGCTCCGTCGCGACGCCCTTCAGCACCAGCGGCGCCTCGAGCTGACTGAACGCGGTCGCGGCGGAGCCTCCGGCTGCGACATCGAGGAAGCGCGGCACGGCGATGCCGTAGTGCTGCAGGATGCGCTTGCCCTCGGACTCGGCGAGCGACAGGCGACCGGCATTGCGGGCCGCGGCGATGCGGGCGGAAACGTCTTGGGACATGAGACAGCCGGTATGCGGCGCCACCCCGGAGGGCGGCGCGCGTTCAGTCGGCTTCGAGGACGACGGCGACGTCGCCCTCGGAGATCGGGTCGCCTTCCTTGACCTTGATCTCCTTGACGGTGCCGCCGTCGGTGGCGAGCAGCGGGATTTCCATCTTCATCGACTCGAGGACGATCAGGGTGTCGTCCTCAGCGACCTTGTCGCCGACCTTGACGACGATCTTCCACACCGAGCCGGTGATCTCGGATTCGACCGGAATGTCAGCCATGCGGAACCGCTCCTCTACTTCTCTCGGGCCTTGGCGCGTGCCTGGATTTCCGGGACCAGCCCGGTGTGAACGTCCCCGGCCACGAACGCCTCGTCGCGCAGCGCGGTCAGCAGGAACGGGATGTTGTTCTTTATACCGGAAATCTCGAAGCCTTCCAGCGCACCCGCCATGCGCGCGATGGCCTCGTCCCGGTCCTTGCCGCGGGTGATCACCTTGGCGACCATCGGGTCGTAGAACGGCGTCACCTGCATGCCCTCGGCGAAGCCGGTCTCGACCCGCACGCCCTCACCTGAGGGAATGCGGAACACCTCGAGCTTGCCCGGCGACGGAAAGAAGCGCTTCGGGTCCTCGGCGTAGACGCGGCACTCGATGGCGTGGCCCTTGACCGAAATCTCGTCGGGCAGCACGTCGGCGACCTTCTCGCCGGCGGCGACGCGGACCTGGGCGGCGACGAGGTCGACGCTGCAGGCTTCCTCGGTGACGCCGTGCTCGACCTGCAGGCGGGTATTGACCTCCAGGAAGTGGAACCCGCCATCGGCGCCGCGCAGCATCTCGACGGTGCCGATGTTGTCGTAGCCGATCCGGGCCATCGCCTCGGCGGTGGTGCCGGCGAGCTTCTCGATGTCATCGCGGCCGATGCCGGGCGCCGGGCTCTCCTCGATGATCTTCTGGTTGCGGCGCTGCAGCGAGCAGTCGCGCTCGAAGACGTGGCGGCAGCCGCCGTGGCGGTCGCCGAGGATCTGCAGCTCGACGTGGCGCGGCCGCTCCAGCAGCTTCTCGATGTAGACCTCGGCGGTGCCGAAGCTGCGGCTGGCCATCGAGCGGGCGCTCTCGAGCCCCTTGACCAGTTCGGCCTCGTCGCGCGCCGGCAGCATGCCGATGCCGCCGCCGCCGCCGGCCGGCTTGATCAGCACGGGATAGCCGATGCGCTCGGCCTCCCGCTTCGCGACCTCGTCGTCCTCGAGGATCTCGGAGCCGGGGCTGATCGGCATGCCGTAGCGCATCATCAGGTCGCGGGCGCGCGCCTTGTGGCCCATTTCCTCGATGAACTTCGGCGACGGCCCGATGAAGGTCGCGCCCTCGCCCTCGACGCGGAGCGCGAAGTTGCTGTTCTCCGACAGGAAGCCGTAGCCGGGATGCACGGCGTCGCATTTAGCCGCCAGCATCACCGCGATCAGCTTGTCCTGGTCGAGGTAGCTCTCCTTGGCCGGACCCGGGCCGATGAGATGCGCCTCGTCGGCCTCCTGCAGGTAGGGCGCGGCGGCATCGGCCTCGGAATAGACGGCGACGGCCTGAACGTTCAGCGCCTTCAGCGCGCGGATGACGCGGGCGGCGACGGCGCCGCGATTGGCGACGAGGACCTTGTGGAACAATTCGGCCTCCTCAGATCGTCGTCGGCCAGCTGCGCATCAGGTGCTCACCCACGCCGTTGGTCATGCGCATCGAGTAGATGGCCAGGGTGTCCTTCAGCCAGTCGCGCGTCTCGCGCGGGTCGAGCACGGTGTGGGTCTCGTACAGCTCGGCGAGCGGCCAGGGCTTGGTGTCGCGCTGCAGCTCCTTCATCCGCTTGTCGAACAGCTCGGGATCGTCCTCGCGGTTGATGCCGAAGATAACGTTCACGCTGACGTGCGGGTCCATGAAGCCGAGGTCCGCCGTCGGCCAGATCGCCACCTCGTCGGAGTTCCGGCCGCCGCCCATGTTCAGGTAGGCCTGGCCGTAGCTCTTGCGCAGAATGACCGAGATCTTCGGCACGGTGCACAGCGAGAGCGCGTTCATCCAGTTGATGATCTTGCCCGGCGCGCCCTTGCGCTCGCCCTCGACGCCGATCAGGAAGCCCGGCACGTCGACCAGCTTGACGATGGGGATGTTGAAGCTGTCGCACAGCACCAGGAAGCTGGTGACCTTGCGGCAGCCGTCGGGGTCGACCGCGCCGCCCTTGTACATCGGGTTGTTGCCGACGAAGCCGACGACGCGGCCGTTGATGCGCGCCAGCGCCGTGGTGACGACGCGGGCGAAGCGCGGCTTCACCTCGAACACGGAGTCCTTGTCGGCGATGGCCGCGACCACCTTGCGCATGTCGTAGACCTTGGTCCGCTCGGCCGGCACGAGGTCGAGGATGTTGCGGCACGGCTCGTCCGAGCCCTCGGGCACCTCGCGCACCGGCGGGGCCTCGCGGTTGTGGCTCGGCATGTAGTCGAGGAACTTGCGCAGCAGGTCGAGCGCCTCCTCGTCGGTGTCGGTGGCGTAATCGATCAGCCCGGTGATCTGGGTGTGCAGCTTCCAGCCGCCCAGCTCCTCGGGGTCGATGTTCTGACGGATCGCGATTGAGGTGACGCGCGGGCTGGCGACGGCGAGCGTCGCGCCCTTCCGGATCACCGCGAAGTCCGACATGCAGGTGTACCAGGTGCCCGAGCCGAAGGACGGGCCGAGCACGCCGCAGACCCACGGCGTCTCGCGCAGGCGGCGGTATTCGTGGGGGTCCTGGGCGAGGATCGCACGGCCCTCGGCGCCCATGCGGTCGGGCATGCGGGCGCCGCTCGACTCGTTCAGGTAGACGATCGGCATGCCATGCCTGTTACACACGTCCTTGACGTGCTTCATCTTCTTGCCGTTGATCTGCGCGCTCGACGCGCCCATCACGGTGAAGTCGTTCGAGATGATGCCGACGCCGCGCCCGCCGATGCGCCCGAAGCCGGCGACCTTGCCGTCGGCCGGCGACCTGTCGCGCTTCTCGGGCCGCGCCGAAGTGGCGAGCAGGCCGGACTCGTTGAAGCTGTCCTTGTCGAGCAGGTAGTCGAGACGCTCGCGCGCGTTCAGCGTGCCCTCGGCCCTGCGCTTCTCCAGCTTCTCCTTGCCGCCCATCAGCAGCGCCTTCTCGCGGCGCTTGTTGAGTTCGTCGATCAGTTCCCGGTGAGACAAGTGACCCTCGCTAATGCCGGAGTTGCTCAGGGACGCATGGTGCGGGCGACGGGGCCGACCTGGAGCCGGGCGACGTCGCAGGCTTCCTCGACCCAGTCGCAGACGACGGCGCGCGTCTCCGCCGGGTCGATGATGTCGGACACGTTGAACCGCTCCGCGGTGCGGAACGGCGAGGCGAAGCGGCCGTAGTAGTCGTGCAGGTCGTCCAGCCGCTTCTCGCGCGCCTCGGGCTCCAGCGCGTCGAGCTCACGGCGGTAGGCGGCCTGGATGCCGCCCTCGACCGGGATCGAGCCCCAGCGCGCCGACGGCCAGGCGTAGCGCAGGTTGACCGACTTCTTGCGGCCGTGCATGCCGCCGCCGACGCCGAAGGCGCGGCGCACCATGATCGACAGCCACGGCACCTGGCTCTGCTCGATGGCGCCGAGCGCGCCGAGCACCGTCTTGAAGGTGCCGCCCTTCTCCGCCTCGACGCCGGGCATGACGCCGGGCTGGTCGACGAAGTTGACGATCGGGATGTGGAAGGTGTCGCAGAGGTCGACGAACTTGGTCAGCTTCTCCGCCGAGGTGCGCGTCATCGCGCCGCCGTCGAAGCGGCAGTCGCTGGCCAGCACGCCGACGACCTGTCCGTTTATCCGCGCGAGGCAGGCGATCTGCGAGCGGCCGTTGCGGGGCGCGATCTCGAAGATCGAGCCGGCGTCGCACACCGACTTCAGGATCGCGCGCATGTCGTAGGCCTTGCGCCGGTCTTCCGGAACGATGTCGCGCAGCGCCGGGTCGGCGCGGCCGGGATCGTCGGACGGCGCGACCGCCGGCGGCGTCTCCCACACGTTGGCGGGCATGTAGGACAGGAAGCGTCGCACCTGATCGAGCGCATCCCGGTCGTCCGCCGCCTCGTTGTTGACGACGCCGGAGGCTCGCGCGTGCACCTTGTGGCCGCCGAGGTCGTTCTTGTCGACATCGACGCCGAAGGCGCGCTTGACCACCGGCGGACCGGCGGCGAAGACTTGGCTGCTGTCTTTCACCATCACCGAGAAGTGCGACAGCCCGACCTTGACCGCGCCGAGCCCGGCGCAGGCGCCCATCGCGACGCCAACTACCGGCACGGAGCCCATCAGTTCGAACTGCGGCCAGTCGCCGTAGCCGGGGATCTTGGTCGACTGCATCTGCTCCAGCAGCTTGACGCTGCCGCCGGCGGTATCGACCAACCGGACTAGCGGCATGCGCATCTCCAGCGCATAGCGCTCGGCGTAGATCCACTTCGACGAGATGGTCGCCTCGGAGGAGCCGCCGCGGATGGTGAAGTCGTCGGCCGAAACGGCGACCTTGCGGCCGCCGATGCGACCGCGGCCGACGATGGCGTTCGACGGCGTGACGCCCTGCAGCGTGCCGTCGTCGTCGTACGCGCCCTTGCCGGTGAGGGTGCCGATCTCGCGCCACGAGCCCTCGTCGACGAGGGCGTCGACGCGTTCGCGCGCGGTCAGCTTGCCGCGGCTGTGCTGGAAGGCGACGCTCTTCTCGCCGCCCAGCCGCTCCGCCATCGCACGGCGGCGCTTGAGCTCTTCCAGGTCGTTTTCCCAGGCCATAAGGACGCGTCTTTCGGCGTGTTTGTCGGCATCCGGCGCGGCATTTCCGCCAAGAGACGCCCAGCCTGCAACCGGGAAACGCGGTGATGGCGGCTGGCCCTCGGCGGAATCCGGGGTCTGTTTGCCATCGTTGTCCGCGCCGTGCAAGGCAGGCAGCCGGACCCGGCGCCGCGCACAAGCGGATATTCCCTCGCCGACCATTCAACGGACCTCATCGATCCCGAAAGGGCGATTCGTTAACGAATCGCTTTGCGTCCATCAGGCGAGCCGCGATAGCGTTAACCTTTCCGCTCTGGCCAAGGAGTGCGCGGGATGACCTCTCGTCGGCTCGTCGCTGTCCTCACGGTGCTCGGCATCGCCACCACCGCAGGGCAACTCGCCAATCCGCCGCCGGCCGCCGCACAGGAGCAACAGCAGGCCGCGCCGGAGACTCCCTCGCGGAGCACGGCCGCCGGTCTCGCCGGCAAGCGCGTCGTCGCCGCCGACGGGGAGACCGTCGGCGAGATCGAGGACATCGTCGTGGTCGAGGACATGGGGCGGGCGGCGCTGGTCTCCATCGGCGGGTTCCTCGGCATCGGCGAGAAGCGGGTGGCGATCCCGCTCGACCGCCTGGCCGTGCGCGGCGACGTCGTCCGCACCGCGCTGTCGCAGCGCGAGGTCGCGGCGCTGCCGGAGTGGCGGGAAACCGGCCGGCTTGCCGGCGGCGAGCGCACCGGAGTCTCCGGACAGGGCGCGCAGGCGCAGAACCAGCAGGCTACGCAGGGGCAGAGCAGCAGTCAGCAGGCCACGACGGGGCAATCGGCGTCGCAGCAACCGCGCCCGCGCCCCTCGCCCGCTCCCTCCCCGACGATCTCCGGCCCGACGATCTCCGCCCCGCCTGCGGCTGCCAACGGCGGCGGCGAAATGGCGGCGGGGAACGGCGTGCCGCGCTCGGCGCCGCTGATCACCGCGTCGCGGGCCTTCCTCGGTCCGCACGACATTCCGCCGCGGGAGTTCGCGGCCTACGGCATCGTCGCCTTCCCGCAGGGGGCGGTGGACGACACCCGCGACCGGCACCGGATGATCTGCGAGGCCTATATCGCCAGCCTGCCGGCCAGCAGCGAGCTCGGCATCCCCGACAAGGACCAGATGGTGACGGTCTGGCCGGTGGTCGCGGAGGAGGTGGCGGTGGAACTGGCGAGCCGGGCGGACTGCGCCGTCGCGGTGGATCGCTACCACCTGGTGACGGCATTGACCGCGCTGCGCCAGGCGGCCTTCACCGGCATGGACATCTCCGGCGACGGGCCATACCTGCTCGCCTGGGCACCGCCCGACACCAAGGGCGAGCCGGACGCCCTGGTGCTGCGCGCGGATCTCAGCGACGTGACCACGGCGCGGCAGGCGCTCGATATCTTCCGCGACTGGCGCCGCGAGATCGAGCAGAAGCCGGAACTGTGGCGCGGCGGATGGTCGATGCAGACGCTGCGCCTGACGCTGCGCCTGTGGGCCGACAAGTACGGCCCGCGCCTGTTGTGGCTGTTCGGCGGCTGAGCCGGTGAACCTGCTGAAGGAGTTCGGCTTCGGCGGCGCCGTCGGCGCCGTCGCCGGCGTCGCCGCGGTGGTGTGGGTCGATCCGACGACGCCGGGCGGCACCGCGCTGATCGTCATCGTCTGCGCCGTCGCCGGCGCGGCGGTCGCGCGGCTGGTCAACTGGCTCAAGGCCCGCGGCGCCTGAGTTCCTTCCCGGGGCTGACGTTGCACCGCGCCACGCGGTAGCGTAGCGGGAGGCACCAGCCTGCTGAGGGGAGGATCCATGGAAGACGACAGGCCGAAGAAGGCCGACAAGCCGACGTCGCAGATCAAGGCCTACAACGATCCGGACTTCCTCAACAGCCGGCACGCCCGGCCGTTGCGCATCCTCGCCGAGTACCACAAGCCGGCGAGCCGGTTCGAACGCTTCGACGTCAACGACACCATCGTGTTCATGGGCTCGGCACGCACGCCCTCGCGCGAGGCAGCGGAAGCGGCGATGGCCGAGGCGAAGCGGACCGGCGAAGGACTGGAGAAGGCCGAGTCGGACGTGAAGATGTCGGCCTACTACGAGGCGGCGCGGGAACTGGCGCGGCGGATAACCGAGTGGTCGAAGGGCCTCGGCGAGGAGAACCGCCGCTTCGTCGTCTGCACCGGCGGCGGGCCGGGCATCATGGAGGCGGCGAACCGCGGCGCCTCGGAGGCGCGCGGCATCAACGTCGGGCTGACCATCTCGCTGCCGATGGAGGAGTTCGACAACCCCTACATCACGCGCGGACTCGACCTGCACTTCCACTATTTCTTCATGCGGAAGTTCTGGTTCCTGTACCTCGCCAAGGCGGTGGTGGTGTTCCCCGGCGGCTACGGCACGCTGGACGAGCTGTTCGAGATCCTGACGCTGACGCAGACCCAGAAGATCAAGAAGCACATGCCGGTGGTGCTGTTCGGCACCGGGTTCTGGGACGAGGTGGTGAACCTCGACGCGCTGGTGCGCCACGGCACGATCAGCGCCAAGGACCTCGACCTGGTGCACCGCACCAACTCGGTCGATGACGCCTACGACTACCTGACGGCGCAGCTCACAGAATACGGGCTGAACGAGCCGGGGGCGACGTTGTAGGCGGTTCCGGCCCGGCAGTGATCAGCGATCGCGCCCTTGCCGGTAAAGCGGATACAAGGCGAATCCGCCTTCGATGTCGACCTCAAGTACATGATTCGCGATGCCCCAACCTGGCTCCCCGTCTCCGGCAAGAAAGGCAATGGCCTTCATGAGGAGGCGCCACGTCTGGTCCCTGCCTGCGGGGGGCAGCACGATCAGCCCCGGATGCCCCTCTTCGCGGCCTACGAGCCCGCGAAAATCGCGGGCGTTCTGGGTTACGACGACGCGTTGCTCGGCGATACAGCGTCGGAGCACGAGGTGGTCCGGCTCGCCGCGGCGCCCCGCGTGGAGCGGATGCAGGGCCTCATGGAAACCCGTTTCGTTCAGCCATTGCGCCAGTTGAGGTGACGGGCACTCATCAACAAACAGCTTCACGCTGCATGTGCCCAGGGACGTCCAGAGGGCCGACCGCGCAGCGGATTGGCGCGCGCGAATACGGCCGCAGCGCCCAGAGCGGCCAGCGGGATGTCCGGATTTTCCTCAGCAACGAATTGCAGCGTCTCACCGGCATCGAGTCGGCCCAGCACCGAATACACAGTCATGCGCGTGCCCCGGATCGTCGGGGTGCCGCCCATGATATCCGGATCACTGACGATCCAGTGCGCACGGGCCCGGCGGTACTCGGCCGTGCGTTTCCGCGCTTCCGCAATCCGCGGCGCAATCACGGAAACATCCAAAGTCAACGGGCCGTGGATCACGACGTGGCCCCAGGGGGCATTCTCAGGATCAGCGTGGGAAAGCCATTCGACGATCCGCATTTTGCCCGCCTTTGGCACAGACCAGCCGATCTCCCCCATCACAGTCATAACCGTCATGTATTCTACAGCGACGGGATCGAGCGCACGCCGAAAGACGCGGTTCAGGCCCGGCAGTTCCGCTTCACCGACAGAGAGAACCGCTTCTTCGACGGCCTTGCGTACCATCCGCGCAGACACATCCGACAGAACGGCCACTTCGTTGGGGCTGAGGTCGCGGGTATGGTCCGCACTCATTATCGTTAATCCTTCCCTTGCAGGGGAATAATTTAGGCGACTCATCGGAACGTGGCAAGAACACAAGTTCTCTCCGCTGCCACCAGCCTTGCCGCCCCCCGCCCCCGGTGCTACGCAGGAACGGCGGCGCACGCGGCGCCGGGGGTTCGGGAATTACCGCCATGAAGATCTGCATCTACGGCGCCGGCGCGGTCGGCGGGCACTTCGCCGTGCGGCTGGCCGACGCGGGCCACGACGTCACCGTGATCGCGCGCGGGCCGCATCTGGACGCCATCAGGAAGAACGGCCTGACGCTGCTGCGCGGCGACGAGACGCTGCGCGCGAAGGTGAACGCCACCGACGACCCGACGCAGGCCGGGCCGCAGGACCTGGTGATCGTCACGCTGAAGGCGCCTGCCCTGCCGAAGGTGGTGGACGGCGTGAAGGCGCTGCTGGGCCCCGACACGCCGGTGATCCCGGCGCAGAACGGCATTCCCTTCTGGTACTTCCACGGGCTCGACGCGCCCGGCAAGGAGCGGCGCATCGACCCGCTCGACCCCGGCGGGCGCTGGTGGGACGAGGTCGGCGTCGAGCGCATCGTCGGCGGCGTGGTCTGGTCGGCCAACGCGGTGGTCGAGCCGGGGGTGGTGCGCAACAACTCCCTCAAGCGGAACATGCTGCTGATCGGCGAGCCGGACGGCAGCCTGTCGAAGCGCGCCGAGGCGATCCGCGCGGCGCTGGACGCCGGCGGCATCGGCGCGCCAGTGTCGACCGACATGCGCGGCGTGGTCTGGTCGAAGCTGATGGGCAACATCGCCTTCGCCCCCGGCTGCTGCCTGACCGGCGCGACGGTGACGGACCTGAAGACGGTGCCGGAGCTGCGCGAGTTCTGCCTCGCCATCATGCGCGAGGCCGAGGCGGTGGCCGCGGCGCTGGGCGTGACGATGGAGACCACGCCCGAGCAGCGCATGGAGGTGACGCCCGGGTCGCAGCCGCACAAGGTATCGATGCTGCAGGACCTGGAGGCCGGGCGGCCGATGGAGATCGACGCCATCCTCGGCGTGCCGCGCGACCTCGGCCGCATGGCCGGCGTGCCGACGCCGACGCTGGACATCGCGCTGGGCCTGCTGCGGCAGCTCGCGCGGCTGAAGGGCCTGTACGGCGGCTGAGTCTCAGGCGGTCAGCAACGCGACCAGCCCGTCCAGCGCCGCGGCCTCGGTCTCGACGATCTGCTCGGCCTCGGTGACGAGGTTGCGGATGTTGCCCGCGTTGGCGGCGTCGAGGTCGTCGAGCGCCAGTTCGAGCGGCGTGTCGAAGCGGAAGTAACGCCGCCCGTCGCCCTCCGGCGGCACCATCTGGCGGAGGTGGTAGTCCGCGGAATCGGCCTGCCCGTCCATCATCACGCTGAGGATCGGCCGCACCCAGCCGAGCAGACCCCAGTTCCTGGCGTCCTCGTAGGGAATCTCGCGCGTCGCCACGCCGGTGCCGAGCGACACGACCAGCATGTCCGCCGGTGCGATGCCCTGCGACACCGCCTCGGAGAAGCCGCACATCGCCGGGTTGTTGGCGAACACCCCGCCATCGACGAGCACGCGGCGGGTCGAGCGCTGCGCCATGCTCGGCGTCACCACCGGCTCGAAGTAGGTCGGCGCCGCCGAGGTGGCGCGCGCCACGTCGCGGAGCATGTGGTTGCGGTCCTTCACTTCGCGCGCGAGGCGGGTCTTGAAGAAATAGGGCTCGCGTTCCTCGATGTCGTAGCTGGTGACGACGATGGGCGCGAGGCAGTCGGCGAGCGTCGCGTCGCCGAGGTATTCCTTCAGCAGCTTCTCCAGCGGCCTGTGGTCGTACTGTTCGTCGGTCACGCCGCCGCAGGAGGTGACGCCGCGCCAGAAGGACCGCTCGAAGATGTCGCAGCCGCGCTCGACGTAGAGCGCCAGCATGTCCTCGGCGGTGAATTTCGGCGTTTTGGCCGTCCGGCTTTTCGGCACGGTCAGGCCGGCGGCGAGGATGCCGCCGGTCGAGGTGCCGACGACGAGGTCAAAGAGTTCGGCGACCGGCCGCTTCGTCCGCTTCTCGATCTGCTGCAGCAGGACGGCGGGAATGACGCCGCGAATCCCGCCGCCGTCTATGGAAAGAATCTTGTACATTCGAGCCTCCCAAGGCCCCGAGCACCCCTGCACACGAGCGTAGCGGATTGCGGCCGCCGAGGCACCCGCCGAAAGCGCAGGCAGGCGGGGGACCGGCCAGATCGGCCAGCCTTGCCGCACCCGCCCCCGGGTGGTACCCGTAACGGGCCGCGCGTGCGGCGCGCCATCAGACGAGAACCATACCATGAAATACTGCATCTACGGCGCCGGCGCGATCGGCGGGCACGTCGCGGCGCGGCTGGCGAAGGCCGGCGAGGAGGTCTCCGCCATCGCGCGCGGGCCGCACCTCGAGGCGATCCGGCAGGACGGCCTGACGCTGCTAGTCGCCGACCAGGACAGGTTCACCGTCGACGTCAACGCCACCGACAAGCCGGCCGAGCTCGGCCCGCAGGACGTCATCTTCGTCGCCGTGAAGGGCCCCGCCCTGCCCGCCGTGGCGGAGGGCATCAGACCGCTGATGAAGGACGACACGGCGGTGGTGTTCGCGATGAACGGCGTGCCGTGGTGGTTCTTCCACGGTCTGCCCGGCAAGTACGAGGGCCGCAGGATCGAGACCGTCGATCCGGGCGGAAGGATGTGGGATGCGGTCGGACCCGGACGCGCCATCGGCTGCGTCGTCAACTCCGCCAACCACGTCGTCGCGCCGGGCGTGGTGCGCAACGACGCGCCGAAGCCGAACCGCTTCTGGCTGGGCGAGCCCGACGGCAGCCGGAGCGAGCGGGTGCTGGCGATCTCCGCGGCGATGGAGAAAGGCGGCTTCGCCGCACCGGTCAGCGAGGACATCCGCAAGGACATCTGGGGTAAGGGCCTGCGCGCGCTGGCCAACGCGTCGATCGGCAGCCTGACCACGACGGCGAGCTGCCACTTCCTGAGCAATCCGGATATCCGGCCTATCGCGCGGGCGATGATGCAGGAAGGCTACGACGTCGGCGTCGCCGTCGGCTGCGACTGCGGCATCGACATCGACGCCGACATCGACCAGGTCGCCGGCTCGCCGCCGCACCGGCACTCGATGCTGCAGGACCTGGAGGCCGGGCGGCCGATGGAGATAGACGGCATCATCGGCGTGGTGCAGGAAATGAGCCGGATGACCGGCACGCCGACGCCGACCATCGACATGGTGCTGGCGCTGGTGAAGCAGCGGGCCCGCTCCGCCGGCCTGTACGACGGTTAATCGAGACGAGGGAACGGAATGAACATCGAGAAGATCTGCGTCTACGGCGCCGGCTCGGTCGGCGGCTTCCTCGCCGGCGAGCTGGCGAAGCGCGGCCACACGGTGAGCGTGATCGCGCGCGGGGCGCACCTCGCGGCGATACGCGAGAAGGGCCTGACGGTGAAGACGCCGGACGAGACCTACACGGTCAAGCCGTTCGCGACCGACAACCCGGCCGAGGTCGGCAAGCAGGACCTGGTGATCACCGTCGCCAAGGCACATTCGCTGCCGGCCATGGCGGAGGGCATCAGGACGCTGCTTGGCCCGGAGACGCCGGTCTGCTTCGCGCAGAACGGCATCCCCTGGTGGTACTTCTACGGCCTGGAAGGCCCGCACAAGGACCGCAAGCTGGAGACGCTGGACCCCGGCGGCAAGCTGTGGGACCTGGTCGGCCCCGACCGTGCCGTCGGCACGACGATCAACTCGCCGAACGAGGTGATCGCGCCGGGCGTCGTCCATAACAAGGCGAAGGACATCAGCACCTTCGTAGTCGGCGAGCCGAAGCGGAGCGACACCGCCCGCGTCGAGGCGATCGCCGAGGCGATGCGGACGCCGCGGGTCAACGTGGAGGTGACGACGGACATCCGCACCGGCGTCTGGAACAAGCTGCTGGTCAACCTCAGCACCTGGGCGATAGCGGCGCTGACCCACGCGCCGAGCTGCGACAACATGTCGAACCCGGAACTACGCGAGGTCGCGTCGCGGATGATGCGGGAGGGCCTCGCTGTGGCGCGCAGCTTCGGCCTCGAGCCGGAATGCGACGTCGACGCCACGATGGAGAAGTTCGGGTCCTCGACGCCGCACAAGCCGTCGCTGCTGCAGGACTTCGAGGCAGGCAAGCCGGTGGAGATCGACACCGTGCTGAAGATCACGCGCGAGTTCGGCAAGCTGAACGGCGTGCCGACGCCGACGATGGACATCCTCGTGCCACTGGTCGAACAGAAGGCCCGCTCGCTGGGGCTGTACGGGAAGTAGCAACAACGGCCGTCCGGCCGCGCCGGACGGCGGCGGCAGGGGGCAGGAAAGCGATGCGACAGGACCGGCTGGTCTGCGTGATCGGGACAAGACGGTACGCCGTCGAGCGGCCGTGGGGCCGACTGCCCGAAGGGGTCTCGCTCGGCAACAAAAGCAAGATCGCCTGCGACAGCAAGGGCAACGTGTTCCTGTTGCAGCGAACCGATCCGCCGGTGATCGTGTTCGACAGCGAGGGCAACTACCTGCGCTCATGGGGCGGCGACCTGCTGGCGGACGCGCACGGCATATTCATCGACTCCGGGGACCGGGTCTGGATCGTCGACCGGGATTCGCACCAGGTGCTGGTCTGCAGCGCGGACGGGCGGCTGCTGTGGACGCTGGGCGAGCGACATGCGCCCCGGACGCAGGCGCCGTTCAATCACCCCACCGACGTCGCGGTGGCACCGGACGGCGACATCTACGTTGCCGACGGCTACGCCAACACCTGCGTGCACAGGTTCGCCTCGGACGGAGCGCTGAAGCAGAGCTGGGGCGAGCCCGGTAGCGGCCCCGGGCAGTTCACCACGCCGCACGGCATCCGCGTGCTGACCGACGGGCGCGTGCTTGTCGGCGACCGGGAGAACGACCGGGTGCAGGTGTTTTCGAGCGATGGCCGCTGGCTCGCCAGCTGGACGGGATTCTTCCACCCGATGGACATCCATGTGGACGCGGAGGGTCTGGTTTACGTCTCGGACCAGATCCCGCGCGTCACTGTGCTGCGCGACGACGGCAGCGTCGTCGGCCGCTGCCGACCCGTGCTGATGGGCGGCCACGGCATGACCCGCGACCCCGCCGGAAATCTGTACTTTTGCGAAACGCGGTGGCCGGACCTGACGAAGCTGACGCCGATCGACTGAGGGCACGAGGGAGGAGGCGATGGCGGACTTCGATCTGGTGGTCCGCGGCGGCACCGTCGTCACGGCGGAGGGCACAGCACGCTGCGACGTCGGAATTCGGGACGGCCGGATCGCCGCCCTCGGCATCGACCTCCCCCCGGGCGCCCGGGAACTCGACGCCAAGGACCGGCTGGTGCTGCCAGGCGGGATCGACAGCCACTGCCACATCGAGCAGCGCGTTTCCTCCGGCGTGCAGAACGCGGACAGCTGGGAGAGCGGCACCGTTTCTGCGGCCTGCGGCGGCACCACGACGGTGATCTGCTTTGCCGTGCAGCCTCGCGGCGGATCGATCGCCGAGGCGGTGGACGCCTACGCCCGGCTCGCGACGAAGGCCGTGATCGACCATGCCTTCCATCTGCAGGTCACCGACCCGTCACCGCAGGCACTGGGCGAGCTGAATGACCTGATCGCGCAGGGACACCGGTCGCTCAAGGTCTTCATGACCAACGATTCCGTACGGCTGGACGACCGGCAGATGCTGGAGGTGCTCGCCGCCGGTCGCGAACATGGCGCGCTGACGGTGATCCATGCCGAGAACAGCGGCGCCATCGCCTTCCTCACCGACCGCCTGCTGGCGGCCGGACTCGGCGCGCCGAGGTACTTCGAATGGTCGCGCCCGGCGGTGGTGGAGCGTGAGGCGGTGACGCGCGCCATCGCGCTTGCCGAACTGGTGGACGCGCCTGTCCAGATCTTCCATGTCTCGGCAGCCGAAGCGGCGGAGGAAATCCGCCGGGCGCGGGCGCGCGGCGTGAAGGTGTGGGGTGAGACCTGCGCGCAGTACCTGCTACTGAGCGACGCCGACACCAACCGCCCCGGATTCGAGGGGGCGAAATACATATGCTCGCCGGCGCCGCGCGGCGCCGGCAACCGCGAGGCGCTGTGGGCGCTGATACGCGGCGGAGTTCTCGACATCGTGTCGTCCGACCATGCGCCGCACCGCTACGACGATCCGAAAGGCAAGAAGCTGAACGGCGAGGATGCCCCGTTCAGCCGCATCCCGAATGGCGTGCCGGGCGTAGAGACGCGCCTGCCGGTGCTGTTCTCGGAAGGCGTCTCCGCCGGCCGTATCGACCTGCCGACGTTCGTCGCGCTGTCCTCGACCAATCCTGCAAAGCTGTTCGGGCTGTATCCGAAGAAGGGCGCCATCACCGTCGGCAGCGACGCCGACATTGCCGTCTGGGATCCGCGCCGCCGGGTGACGATCCGCAACGCGATGCTGCACCACAACGTCGACTACACGCCGTTCGAGGGTTACGAGGCCACCGGCTGGCCGGTGACGACGCTGTCGCGCGGCGAAGTGCTGTGCGACGAGGGCGCCGTCACCGCGGCGTCCGGTCGCGGGCGGTTGCTGCTGCGCCCGGCGTACGACACGATCAGGCCGACAGGCCGCTTCACCACGCCTTTCGATCCGGTTCACGGCCGGATCGTGCATGACTGAGAGGAAATACGATGAGCAGGGGGCAGGGAAAGCAGGGGACGATCGAGCGGCTGAACGCCGGCGCGACGCATCCGGCGGTGCACCAGGCGGACGCGCTGGCGGCCGGGCCGTTCGTGTACGTGTCGGGCCTGATGGCGGACGACGGCGTGAACGGCCTCGCCGCCGAGGCGCAGCCGAAGCCGGGCTACCCGTACTACGAGTCGGCGGTGAAGCTGCAGATGCGGCACATCCTGACCAAGGTGCGGGGCATCCTCGGGCAGGCCGGGCTGGAGATGGACCATGTGGTCAAGGCGCACGCATTCCTGACCGATCCGGCCGACTTCCTGCCGATGGACGAGGTGTGGCGCGAGTTCTTCCGGACCAAGGTGAGCCGTACCTTCGTGCGCGCCGGCGCGCTGCCGGTGGCGGGGGCGCGGCTGTGCGTCGACGTGATGGCCTGCCGGCCGGACAGCGGCCTCGAGATCGCGCGTGACAACGCCGGTCCGCCGCCGCCGTTCAGCCAGAAGGTCGAGGCGACGCGGGTCGGCGACCTGATCTTCACCTCCGGACAGCTCGGCTACGATAGCCGGTTCGGTTTCCCGCCGGAGTCGCGGCGG
>JBBDQX010000219.1:0-16259 GCA_040905765.1 Acetobacterales bacterium | reverse complement strand
CGGGGGTTCGAATCTCTTTCGAAAAACGAGTGAAAACAATGACTTGGTGGCGGAGAGGGAGGGATTCGAACCCTCGGTACGCTCGCGCGTACAACGGTTTTCGAGACCGCCCCGTTCGACCGCTCCGGCACCTCTCCACGGGGCAGGGTCGGCCCGGGCGGGCCGCCTGCGAAGCGCGGGACCATAGCGCAGGGCCCCCGCCGCTACAAGGACTGCCGCATGGGCCAAAGGGGGCGGGCGGCGGCACGGGCCCATGCGATCAGACGGCCGGAAAACCCGCCAAAACGGTTGACCCGCGCGGCACCGGAGGTATAGTGCCGCCTCTTCGGCCGGCGGGTTGTGCCGGCTGAACCGTATTTCATTGGAAGATCGTGATGTTCGCAGTCATCAGGACCGGCGGCAAGCAGTACCGGGTCGCCGAAAACGACGTGCTCAAGATCGAGCGCCTGCCCGGCGATGCCGGCGCCACCATCACCTTCGAAGAGGTGCTGGCGGTCGGCGACGATGCCGGCCAGAGCGTCGGTGCACCGCTGGTCGCGGGCGCCAGCGTCGCGGCGACGGTGCTGGAGCAGGCCCGCGGCGACAAGATCATCATCTTCAAGAAGAAGCGCCGGCAGAACTACCGCCGCACCAAGGGCCACCGCCAGGACCTGACGGTGGTGCGCATCACCGAGATCCTGACCGACGGCAAGAAGCCGTCCGGCGCGAAGGCCGCGCCGAAGAAGGCGGCCACCAAGGCTGCCGAGACCGCGGCGCCAGCCGCCGAGGCCGCGGGCGAGAGCGAGGAGAAGGCGTAAATGGCACACAAGAAGGCGGGCGGCAGTTCCCGCAACGGCCGCGACACAGCGGGCCGCAGGCTCGGCGTGAAGAAGTTCGGCGGCGAGGCGGTGCTGGCCGGCAACATCATCGTCCGCCAGCGCGGCACCAAGTGGCACCCCGGCCGCAACGTCGGCCTGGGCAAGGACCACACCATCTTCGCGCTGGTCGAGGGACAGGTGGCGTTCCGCAAGAGCGGCCCCAAGACGCTGGTCGACGTGGTCCCGGCGGCGCCGGCGACCTAGGCGCCCCCGTCCCGCGCGGCATCGTTCCGCACAGAAGCTTTCGAGGCCGGGACGGCGGCAGGCGCGGTCCCGGCCTTTTGCGTGCCGGTGCCGGGCAGGACGCCCCCGGGAACAGCCGGTTGAACGCTCCATGAAATTCCTCGACGAAGCCAAGGTCTATCTCCGCAGCGGCGACGGCGGCGCCGGTTCCGTGTCGTTCCGGCGCGAGAAGTACGTCGAGTTCGGCGGCCCGGACGGCGGCGACGGCGGCCGCGGCGGCGACGTGGCGGTCGAGTGCGTGGCCAACCTCAACACGCTGATCGACTACCGCTACCAGCAGCACTTCAAGGCGGGGCGCGGCGGTCACGGCATGGGCAGGAACCGCAGCGGCAAGTCGGGCGATTCCGTGGTGCTGAAGGTGCCGCCCGGCACCCAGTTGCTGGACGAGGACCGCGAAACGGTGCTCGCCGACCTGACCGAGGCCGGTCAGCGGATCGTGCTGCTTAAGGGCGGGCGGGGCGGCCTCGGCAACGCGCAGTTCAAGTCGTCGACCAACCAGGCGCCGCGTTATGCCCAGCCGGGCGAGCCGGGCGAGGAAAGCTGGGTCTGGCTGCGCCTCAAGCTGATCGCCGACGCCGGGCTGGTCGGCCTGCCCAACGCCGGCAAGTCGACGCTGCTGGCGGCGGTCAGCCGGGCCCACCCGAAGATCGGCGACTACCCGTTCACCACGCTGCATCCGCAGCTCGGCGTGGTGCACGCCGGCGGCGAGACCTTCGTGCTGGCCGACCTGCCGGGCCTGATCGAGGGTGCGCACGAGGGGGCCGGGCTCGGCGATCGCTTCCTCGGCCACGTCGAGCGCTGCGCCGTGCTGGTGCATCTGGTCGACGGGCTGGCCGAGGACGTGGCCGCCCACTACCGCACCATCCGCGCCGAGCTGGAGGGCTACGGCCACGGCCTGACCGAAAAGCCCGAGCTGCTGGCGCTGAACAAGTGCGACGCGCTGCCCGACGACGAGGTCGAGGCCCGCAGCGTCGCCCTGCGCGAGGCGGCCGGCGGCGAGGCGATGGTGTTCACCGTCTCCGGTGTCAGCGGACGCGGCGTCGACGCGCTGATGTTCGCGGCGCTGGAGCACGTCCAGCGCAACCGCGCCGGTCAACAGGAAGACGGGGAGCGGCCCGAGGGTGCCGCCTACTCCCCGTGAGCGCCCGCCGATGAGCAAGACCGGCAACCGGCTGGAGGACGCGCGGCGGCTGGTCGTGAAGATCGGCTCGGCGCTGCTGACCGACGAGAAGAGCGGCCAGATCCGCGGCGAGTGGCTGCACGCGCTGGCCGACGATCTCGCCGCCTGTCGCGCGCGCGGGCAGGAGGTGATCGTCGTCACCTCCGGCGCGGTGGCGATCGGCCGCCGCCACCTCGGCCTGACCGGCCGGGCGCTGCGGCTGGAGGAGAAGCAGGCCGCGGCGGCGACCGGGCAGGGCCGGCTGATCCACGCCTGGCAGGAGGCGATGGCGGAGCGCGGCATCACCGCGGCGCAGGTGCTGCTGACCCTCGACGACACCGAGAACCGGCGCCGCTACCTCAACGCGCGCAGCACCATCAACACGCTGCTGCGGCTCGACGCGGTGCCGGTCATCAACGAGAACGACACCGTCGCCACCACCGAGATCCGCTTCGGCGACAACGACCGGCTGGCGGCACGGGTGGCTGAGATGGTCACCGCCGACACGCTGGTGCTGCTGTCGGACATCGACGGCCTGTACACGGCCGATCCGCGGCACAACGCGGAGGCGCGGCACATCCCGGAGGTGGCGGCGCTGACCCCGGAGATCGAGGCGATGGCCGGCGAGGCGCCGGTCGGCTACTCGTCCGGCGGCATGGTGACCAAGCTGGCGGCGGCGCGCATCGCCATCGGCGCCGGCTGCCGCATGGCGATAGCCAGCGGCAAGCCCCGGCATCCGCTGGCGGCGCTGGCGCAGGGCGGGCGCTGCACATGGTTCCTGCCCTCGGCCGAGCCGATCGGCGCGCGCAAGCGCTGGATCCGCGGCACCCTGTCGCCGGTCGGCGCGCTGACGGTCGACGCCGGGGCGGCGAAGGCGCTGGGCGAGGGCAAGAGCCTGCTACCGGCGGGCGTGACCGGGATCGAGGGCAGCTTCGAGCGCGGCGACCCGGTGGTCGTGCGCGGACCCGACGGACGCGAGCTGGCACGCGGGCTGGTGGCCTATTCCAGCGCGGACGCGGCCCTGATCACGGGCCATAAAAGCCGTGAAATAGAGGGTTTGCTGGGCTACCGTGGCCGCGCCGAGATGATCCACAGGGACGACCTCGTCGTCACATGAATGCGCGAACGGCGGGACGGGGCCAGTGGTTCGATGCCGACGGACGGTTCCCATCCGTCGGCTGAATCGAACCACCAGACGATTGATCTTGTGGTCCGAGCGGACCACTGGGAGGAAGCGGTGAGCACGGTGCGCGAGATCGACCATCGCCAGCAGGCGGGCGACGACATCGCCGCCGCCATGCGCGCGCTCGGCGAGGCCGCGCGTGCCGCCGCGACGGTCCTGTCCGCCGCCGGCACCGACCGCAAGGACGCCGCGCTACGCGCCGCCGCCCAGGCGCTGCGCGCCGAGACCCCCGCCCTGCTGGAGGCCAACCTCCGCGACCTGAAGGCCGCCGCCGGCGCCGGCCACAACGCCGCCTTCGTCGACCGCCTCACCCTCGACCCGGACCGCATCGAGGCGATGGCGAGGGGCCTGGAGGATATCGCGGAGCTGGACGATCCGGTCGGCCGGGTGCTGGCAGAATGGCACCGCCCGAACGGCCTCGACATCGCGCGCGTCTCGGTCCCGCTCGGCGTGATCGGGGTGATCTACGAATCGCGGCCCAACGTCACCGCCGATGCGGGCGGACTGTGCCTGAAGGCAGGCAATGCCTCGATCCTGCGCGGCGGTTCGGACAGCGCGCACAGCGCGGCTGCAATCGCGCGCTGCCTGCACCACGGCCTGAAGGTCGCCGGCCTGCCCGAGACCTGCATCCAGGTCGTGCCGACCAGCGACCGCGCGGCGGTCGGCGAGATGCTGCGCATGGCGGAATACATCGACGTCATCGTACCGCGCGGCGGCAAGTCGCTGATCCGGCGGATCAGCGAGGAAAGCCGCATCCCGATGCTCAAGCACCTCGACGGCATCTGCCACACCTATGTCGACGGCGGCGCCGACATGGAGATGGCGCGGCGCATCGCCGTCAATGCCAAGATGCGCCGCCCCGGCGTCTGCGGCGCCACCGAGACGCTGCTGGTCGACCGCCGCATCGCCCGGGAGTTCCTGCCGCCGGTCATCGGCGACCTGATCGAGGCGGGCTGCGCGGTGCGCGGCGACGAAGCGGCGCAGGCGGCCGACCCGCGCGTCACGCCGGCGACCGAGGAGGACTGGGCCACGGAATATCTCGACGCGATCATTGCGGTAAAGGTGGTCGACGGCGTCGAGGCGGCGGTGGCGCACGTCAACCGCTACGGCTCGGAGCACACCGACGCCATCGTCACCAGCGACGCGGCTGCCGCGGCGCGCTTCATCGACGGCGTCAACAGCGCCATCGCGCTGCACAACGCCTCCACACAGTTCGCCGACGGCGGCGAATTCGGCATGGGCGCCGAGATCGGCATCGCCACAGGCAAGCTGCACGCCCGCGGCCCGGTCGGCGTCGAACAGCTGACGATCTACAAGTACGTCGTCCGCGGCACGGGGCAGATTCGTCCCTGACATGCCCGCGCCGACCCGTTACGGCGACGGCCGGCGCACGCGGATCGGACTGCTCGGCGGCTCATTCAACCCGGCGCACGATGGCCATCGCCACATCAGCCTGGTGTGCCTGAAGGCGCTGGGCCTGGACGAGGTCTGGTGGCTGGTATCGCCGCAGAACCCGCTCAAGCAGCGGCGCGGCATGGCGCCGTTGCCGGACCGGCTGGCGGGGGCGAAGGCCGTCGCGGCGCACCCGCGGCTGCATGCGACGGACATCGAGCAGGCGCTCGGCACCCGCTACACGATCGACACGCTCAGGGCGCTGAAACGGCGCTTCCCCCGGGCGCACTTCGTATGGATCATGGGTGCCGACAACGCCGTGCAGGTGTCGCGCTGGCGCCACTGGACCCGGATGTTTCACACAGTCCCCGTTGCCATCCTGCCGCGCCGTCCCTATTTTTTTCAGGCAATGATGGGCAAGGCGGCAACGCGATTCCGGCGTGCGCGACTATCCGCGAAAGCGGCGCGCCGGCTGCCGCCCCGGACGCCACCGGCATGGGTCGCGCTTTGCGGTCCCCTGCACCCGGCGTCGGCGACCGAGATACGCGCCCGACACGGCAGTTCCGGTGATCGACAGCTTCAATTTCGGCGGGAGGAGTCGAGATAACTACGCTGACGCGGACCAGGCCGGCCGAGCAGAACCTCGCCGGGCTCATCGCCTCGTCCCTCGAGGACGACAAGGCCGAGGACGTCACCCGCATAGAGCTGCAGGGCAAATCGTCTTTCGCCGACTGCATGATCATCGCCAGCGGGCGTTCCGCCCGCCACGTCAAGGCGGTCACCGACCATCTCGTGGAACGCCTCAAGGCGGCCGGACATGCCCGGATCACGGTCGAGGGCACACGCCAGTGCGACTGGGTGCTGGTCGACGCCGGCGACATCGTCGTCCATATCTTCCGGCCCGAGGTGCGCGCCTTCTACAATCTCGAGAAGATGTGGAGTGTGCCGCTGCCGGAACAGGAAGCAGCCGGTCAGCCCTAGCCCGTTGCGGATACTGATCGCCGCTGTCGGCCGCGCCAGGCGCGGGCCGGAGGAGGCGCTATTTCGGCATTACCTCGCGCGCATGCGCTGGCACGCCGAACTCCGGGAGATCGCCGAGGCGCGGGGGCCAACCCCAGAGGCGCAGCGGCGCGAGGAGGCGGGGCGGCTGCGCGCCACCATGCCCGAAGGTGCACGGCTGGTCGCGCTCGACGAGCGCGGACAGAACATCGACAGCGTCGGGCTGGCGACGCAGCTCGGCCGCTGGCGCGACGACGGCATCCGCGACGCCACCTTCGCGATCGGCGGCGCGGAGGGCCTCGATCCGGCTCTGGTCGAATCGGCTGATCTCGTGATCGCCTTCGGCCGCGCCACCTGGCCGCACATGCTGGTGCGCGGGATGCTGGCGGAGCAGCTTTATCGCGCGGAGACCATTCTCGGAGGCCATCCGTACCACCGCGGCGGCCCGTGACTTGAATCGCCATAATCGGCTACGAACATAGGCTTCGAGACAACCGGATCGGGCGGCGCGACGATGGACGGGCAGGCAATTGGATCGGCGGACGCGAGCCTTCGCGCCCGTGCGCGCGCGCTGGTCGCGCATCCGCGGTTCCAGCAGAGCGTGCTGGTGCTGATCTGCGTCAACGCGGTCACGCTCGGGCTGGAGACCTCCCCCACCGTCATGGGGGCGGTGGGGGAGGTTCTCGGCGTTCTGGACAGGCTGATCCTGGCCGTGTTCGTGGTGGAAATCGCCCTCCGTATCTACGCGGAAGGCTTCCGGTTCTTCCGGCAGGCCTGGAATATCTTCGACTTCGTGATCGTCGGCATCGCCCTGATGCCGGCAACCTCCGCCCTTTCGGTGCTGCGCGCGCTGCGCGTGCTCCGGGCATTGCGCCTGATCTCGATGGTGCCGCGCATGCGCCGGGTGGTCGAGGCGCTGCTGCACGCGGTGCCGGGGCTCGGGTCGATCATCGCCCTCTTGCTGCTGATCTTCTACGTCTTCTCGGTGATGGCAACGAAGCTGTTCGGCGCCTCCTTCCCCGAATGGTTCGGCACCATCGGCGCCTCGATGTATTCGCTGTTCCAGATCATGACGCTGGAAAGCTGGTCGATGGGCATCGTCCGCCCGGTGATGCACGTGTACCCGCTCGCATGGATCTTCTTCGTCCCGTTCATCCTGATTTCCAGCTTCACCGTGCTGAACCTCTTCATCGCCATCATCGTCGACTCGATGCAGAGCATGCATGAAGTGGCCGAGACGCATGAGTCGATCGACTCGGGCGACCTGAGGGGCGAGTTGGGCGAGCTCCGCGCCGAGATCGCGGCCCTGCGCGCGACGCTGGCGCAGCAGCCGGCGGGCGGACACACGGGCGGCGAAGCGGGCCAGTAACCACATGAATCCCTGTCGTTTTTCCTTTAGGATAATGCCATGCCTTCCTCCTCCCCAGCGTCCCGCCGCCGACCGGTCGTCCTCTGCGTGCTGGACGGCTGGGGCTGGCGCGAGGAGCGCGAGAACAACGCCGTCGCGCTCGCCGACACACCGAACTTCGACCGGCTGCACGGCGGCAACCCGCACGCCCTGCTGAACGCCTCGGGCGAGGATGTCGGGCTGCCGGCCGGGCAGATCGGCAACTCCGAGGTCGGGCATATGAACCTGGGCGCCGGCCGGGTGGTGAAGCAGACCCTGCCCCGCATCGACGCCGCCGTGCGGGAGGGCGAGATCGCGACGAACCCGGCGCTCAGGGCGCTGGTCGAAGCGGCAAGGAAGAGCGGCGGCGTCTGCCATCTGCTCGGCCTGATCGGCCCGGGCGGCGTGCATGCCCACCAGGACCACGTGGTCGCGCTGGCCGGGGCGGTCGCCGGGGCCGGCGTGCCGGTGCGGCTGCACGTCTGGCTGGACGGCCGCGACACCGCGCCCGACCGCGCCGCCGGGGACTTGCAGGCGCTGCTGGGGGCGCTGGGTGGTATGGACGGCTGCCGGCTCGCCACGGTCAGCGGCCGTTACTATTCCATGGACCGCGACAAGCGCTGGGAACGCACGGAACTCGCCTACCGCGCGCTGGCCGCCGGGGAGGCGCCGGAGACCAGGGACCCGGTCGGCGCGGTGCGCGAGAGCGTCGCCGGCGGCGTCACCGACGAGTTCGTCAAGCCCATGGTCTGCGCCGGCTTCGACGGCATGCGCGACGGCGACGTGCTGCTGTGCGCCAACTTCCGGTCCGACCGGGTGCGCCAGATCCTGGCGGCGTTGCTCGACCCCGCGTTCGAGGAATTCGACGTCGGCCGCCGCCCCCGGTTCGCCGCGGCGGCGGGGATGGTGCCCTATTCCGACCGGCTCGACCCCTTCCTGTCCTGCCTGTTCCCGCCCGAGGCGCCGAAGGACGTGCTCGGCGAGGCGGTGAGCCGCGCCGGCAGGACGCAACTGCGCATCGCCGAGACCGAGAAATACCCGCACGTCACATTCTTCCTCAACGGCGGGCGCGAGGAGCCGTTCGAGGGCGAGGAACGGGCCATGGTGCCGTCGCCCAAGGTGGCGACCTACGACCTGCAGCCGGAAATGTCGGCCGAAGAGGTGACGGACAAGGCGGTCGAGGGCGTGCGCGCGGCCCGCTTCGACCTGATAGTGATCAACTACGCCAACCCCGACATGGTCGGCCATACCGGCAAGCTCGACGCCGTCGTCAAGGCGGTCGAGACCGTCGACGTCGAACTCGGCCGGCTGGCCGCTGCCGTCGAGGAGGCCGGCGGCACGATGCTGGTCACCGCAGACCACGGCAACTGCGAGTTGATGGTCGATCCAGAGACCGGCGGCCCCCATACGGCGCACACGCTGAACCCCGTGCCCGTCATTCTGGTCAACGGCCCCGCCGCGGCGCGCCTCACCGACGGGCGGCTGGGCGACGTCGCGCCGACCCTGCTCGCCCTCATGGGCCTCGATCAGCCCGGGACGATGACCGGCCACTCCCTCCTGACGACCGAAAGCCGTGCGCGGGCGACCGGCTGACACACCGGGATCAGGGTGGCGCAGGCGGAGTTCCCGTCTGCTCCCGTCGCTCGCTCTCGGCATGGCGCTGGCCCTGGCCGCGCCGCCGGTGCAAGCGGCGGACGACAACGACCGCGACCGTCTGCGCGAGATCGAGCGCGAGATCGAGACACGCCGGCGCGAGCAGCAGCAGCTTTCCGCGAAGGAAAAGGAACTTGCGCTGGAGACCGCGCGGCTGCGCGCCCAGCTGGTGGCGACGGCACGGCGCATACGCGACCATGAGGCGGCGGCGGAAACGCTGGAGCAGCGGATCATCGAACTGCAGCGACGCGATGCGGAGGTGAACGACGCGATCGACACCCACCGCCGGCAGCACGACCGGGTCGTCGGGGCGCTGATGCGGCTCGCGCGGCGCCCGGTCGAGACCTTCATGCTGCTGCCGGCCCCGGAGAAGGACCGGCTGCACGGGGCCGCGCTGCTCGGCGCTGCGGTGTCGACGCTGGAGGAAGAGGCGAAATCGCTGCGCAAGTCGCTCGACAGTCTCGCCGGCGTGCGCACCGAACTGGATGCGCAGCGGCGCAAGCTGGCGGCGGTGCGCGACGACCTCGACACCGAGCGGGCACGGGTGTCCGACCTGCTGAACCGCAAGCGCGCGTTGCGCGCGAGCACCGCGGAGGAACAGAAGTCGCTGGAGAAGGAGGCGGCGGAACTGGCGGCAAGGGCGGACGACCTGCGCGACCTGCTGAAGCGGCTGGAGGCG
Source organism: Acetobacterales bacterium (assembly GCA_040905765.1). Taxonomy (GTDB): domain Bacteria; phylum Pseudomonadota; class Alphaproteobacteria; order JBBDQX01; family JBBDQX01; genus JBBDQX01. Next base: position 6,707 of record JBBDQX010000219.1, on the reverse strand, counting down.
TCGCGGCAGGCGCGCGAGGCGCTGCCGCGCCACCGCCCCCCGGCCCCCGCCTCCCTGCCCCGTCCGGCCATCAAGCCGGAGGCACCGTCCACCGCCACCGCATCGCTGGCGCCGCCGGCGCGCACGCCCGACGCACAGCCGCCGGAGACGCGCCCGTTCACCAAGGCACGCGGCGCCCTGCCGATGCCGGTGCGCGGCAGCGTGGTCGCCCGCTACGGCGAATCCGACGGCCTCGGCCAGACCTTCAAGGGCATCCGCATCCGCGCATCCCAAGACGCGCAGGTTGTATCGCCGTATGATGGACAAGTGGTATTCGCGGGCCCATTTAGGGGCTACGGTTTGCTGTTGATCGTCAATCATGGCGAGGGCTATCACAGCCTGTTGGCTGGAGCGGACGAACTGAATGTGGAAGTCGGCCAGTGGGTGCTCGCCGGCGAACCCGTGGGCAGGATGGGGCAACCCGCCAAAGGCAGGCCCGAACTTTACGTGGAACTGCGGCATGAGGGCCAGCCGGTGAACCCCCTGCCCTGGATGTCTGCAGGAAAGGACAAGGTAAGCGGATGAGGACCAAAGTCGGCCTGGCGACGCTCGGCCTGTGCGTCGCGCTGCTCAGCGTTCCCGCCCTCGGCCAGAACGGTAACAAGGCGGAAACCTATCGGTTGCTCAACCTTTTCGGCGATGTTTTCGAACGGGTTCGGGTGGAGTATGTCGAGGAGGCCGCCGACAAGAAGCTGATCGAGGCGGCGATCAACGGCATGCTGACCGACCTCGATCCGCACTCCAGCTATCTCGACGCCGATAGCTTCAAGGAGATGCAGGTCCAGACCCGAGGCGAGTTCGGCGGGCTGGGCATTGAAGTCACCATGGAGAACGGCCTGGTCAAGGTGGTCTCGCCGATCGACGGCACGCCGGCCGAACGGGCAGGCATTCAGCCGGGCGACCTGATCACCCACCTCGAAGGCGAGCCGGTGACCGGCATGAGCCTGTCCGAAGCGGTGAAGCTGATGCGCGGCCCGGTCAACTCCGCGCTCAAGCTGACCATCCGGCGTGGCGAGCAGGAGCCTTTCGAAGTATCGATCACCCGCGACGTCATCCGCATCAAGTCGGTGCGCTCGCGGCTGGAGGGATCCGTCGGCTACCTGCGCATCACCTCGTTCAACGAGCAGACGGACGTCGGCCTGCGCAATGCGGTGCGCGACCTGCAGGAGACGGCCGGGTCGCCGCTGATGGGCTACGTCCTCGACCTGCGCAACAATCCGGGCGGCCTGCTCGACCAGGCGGTCGCGGTGTCCGACGCCTTCCTCGATCAGGGCGAGGTGGTCTCGACCCGTTCACGCCGGCCCGAAGAGGGCCAGCGGTTCAATGCCCGGCCGGGCGATCTGATCGAAGGCAAGCCACTGGTGGTGCTGATCAACGGCGGGTCGGCCTCGGCCTCCGAGATCGTCGCCGGCGCGCTGCAGGACCATCGGCGGGCACTGGTGCTGGGCACCAAGTCGTTCGGCAAGGGATCGGTGCAGACCATCATCCCGCTGCAGAACTATGGCGCCATGCGGCTGACCACGGCGCGCTACTACACGCCATCCGGCCGCTCGATCCAGGCAGTCGGCATCGAGCCCGATATCATCGTCGAACAGGCGCGCATCGAGACTCTGGCGGCGGCGGCCGAGCGGCGGCACGAGGCCGACCTGCGCGGTGCCCTGAGGGGCGAACCGCTGCCCGAGGCCGGCACCTCGGCTCCCCCGGAGGCCCCCGCCCCCTAGGAGGCGGGGGGGCCGGCGGCCGAGGTAGGGCCGGCGGACGAGCCGGCGGCCGACGACCAGCTTTTGCGGGCGATCGACCTGCTCAAGGGCATCGCCCTCTACGGCACGCGCAACGGCAGCGCGGGCTGACGCCAAACACCGGAGCCAACGCGGCGGGGAATGGCTGACGGCGGGCGACGCGACAACATGGTGAGGGGGGCACGGTGGGGTTCCTGAGAGACCTCGGCGACCGTTCCCTCGATTTCTGGGACCTTCTCCGCAGCCTCAGCGTCACCCAGCTTTTCGTCCTGACGGCGGGCCTGACCGTATCTGCCGTCGTGCTGACGCTGGCCTGGATCCAGTTCACCTACGATCCCACCGAGGACATGGCGCACGTCGCCGCGCCGGCGTCGCTGCGCATAGACCTGCCGGCCGCGCTGACGCCGCAGCAGCGTGCGGCGATGGAACAGGCGCGGACCCGGCAGCAGGCTCAGATGCAGGCGCTGGAGCAGCCCGCGGCGCCCCCGGCACCGCCGCAGGCGCGCGACGAACCCGGCACACCGCCTTCGCCGCTGCCGGCCAGCCGGGCCGCCCCCTCGCCGGCGCCCGCCGCTCCAGCCGAGGAGACGAAGGTCGCCGCGCCGCCGCGGCCACCGACCCCGGGGGACCTGCCACCGCCGTCGCGCAGCGAGCCGCTGCCGGAAGCCCCGGACCGGGCGCTGCAGGGCGAGTCGAAGCACGGCCCGGTGCCGAAGATCGGCTCGGACGGCCGGCAGGCCTACAACACCTACGCCAAGCCGTTCGATCGCTCCGATCCCCGGCCGCGCATCGCCATCGTCATCAGCGGCCTCGGGCTGAGCGACGCCGCCACGGAGGCTGCGGTGCAGCAGTTGCCCGCCGCAGTGACGCTGAGCTTCGCACCGCAGACCAGTGACCTGCAGCAGCGCATCGCCGCGGCGCGCGCCGCCGGGCACGAGGTTCTGCTCGATCTGCCGATGGAGCCGCTGTTCTATCCGCTGAACGATCCCGGCCCGATCGCACTGCTGACCTCGCTCGACGGCAAGCAGAACGTCGACCGGCTCGACTGGGTGCTGTCGCGGGCCGGCGGCTACGTCGGCGTGACCAATTTCATGGGCTCGCGCTTCACAGCCTCCGCCGACCATCTGCGGCCGGTGCTGTCGTCGCTCCGCACGCGCGGACTGCTGTACCTCGATACCCGGCCGACGGAGGGTGCCCAGGGCGCGAAGATAGCCGAGGCGGTCGGCCTGCAGCACGCCACCGTCACCCTCACGCTCGACGATTTCGCCTCGCGCGCCGCCATCGACGCGCAGCTCGCGAAGCTGGAACAGGCAGCGCTCGCCAGCCAGGTGGCGATCGGGATCGGCCAGCCCTATCCGGTAACGTTGGAACGGGTGGCGAACTGGCTGCCGACGCTGGCCCGGAAGGGCATCATCGCGGCGCCCGTCTCGGCCGTGGCGTCGCGGACAGGGACGGCGCTGCGGTGATGCCGGAGGCTGCGGAGCCGGCATATCGTCTCGGCGTCGGGGTGATGCTGATCGCCCGCGACGGACGGGTCTTCGTCGCCAACCGCATCGACACCGCCGGAAATGCCTGGCAGATGCCGCAGGGCGGGATCGACGCCAACGAGGATCCGCGCCTCGCCGCGCTGCGCGAGCTGCGGGAGGAGGTCGGGACCGACAGGGCCGAGATCGTGGCCGAGTCCGACGGCTGGCTGGTCTACGACCTGCCGCCGGAACTGGCCACACGGGTGTGGGGCGGGCGCTACCGCGGGCAGAAGCAGAAGTGGTTCGCCGCCCGCTTCCTCGGCAGCGACGCCGACATCGACCTGGAGGCCGACGACCATCCCGAATTCAGCGACTGGCGTTGGGTCGAGGTCGACCGGCTGGTCGACATGATCGTGCCGTTCAAGCGAGAGCTTTATCGCGCCGTGGTGGAGGAGTTCCGGGACTACTGCGTCCCCGGATAGCCGGTTCAGTGGCCGCCGTGGCCGTATTGCTCCAGCGCCGCCAGCATGGCGCGCGCGGTGTCCACGCTGGCCTCCGCAGCACGCCGTTCCACCTCGTCGTCGCTGAGCTCGGCGCGCTCGCCCTCTTCCTTGATGCGGGCCTCGATCTCCTCGCGACTGAGCTCGTCGAGCCGCGCGGCCTCCTCGGCCAGCACGGTGCAGCGGTCCGGCGTAACCTCGGCGACACCGCCGCCGACGAAGATGCGGGACGTCACGGCATCGTTCTCGTAAATCGAGATGACGCCGTTGCGCAGCGTCGCGATCAGCGGCGCATGGCGCGGCAGCACGCCGAAATCGCCCTCCGAACCCGGCACGACGACCATGTCGACTTCTTCGGACATCAGCAGCTTGTCGGGCGTGACGAGCTCGAACGAGACCGCCATCGCGTTGCTGGCCTCGGCCATGGCGCTTACGCCGCCTCCGCCAGCTTGCGGGCCTTGTCGACCGCTTCCTCGATGGTGCCGACCATGTAGAAGGCGGCCTCGGGAAGATGGTCGTATTCGCCCTCGCAGATCGCCTTGAAGCCCTTGATGGTGTCCTCGAGCTGGACGAACACGCCGGGGAAGCCCGTGAACACCTCGGCGACGTGGAACGGCTGCGACAGGAAGCGCTGGATCTTTCGCGCGCGGGCGACGACCAGCTTGTCCTCTTCCGACAGCTCGTCCATGCCGAGAATGGCGATGATGTCCTGCAGCGACTTGTAGGTCTGCAGGATGCGCTGCACCTCGCGCGCGGTGTTGTAGTGCTCATCGCCGATGTACTGGGCGTCGAGCACGCGCGAAGTGGAGTCGAGCGGGTCGACCGCCGGGTAGATGCCGAGCTCGGCGATCGAGCGGCTGAGCACCGTCGTCGCGTCGAGGTGGGCAAAGGAAGTCGCCGGCGCCGGGTCGGTAAGGTCGTCCGCCGGCACGTAGATCGCCTGCACCGAGGTGATCGAGCCCTTGTTCGTCGAGGTGATCCGCTCCTGCAGGTTGCCCATGTCGGTGGCCAGCGTCGGCTGGTAGCCCACCGCCGACGGGATGCGGCCGAGCAGCGCCGAAACCTCGGCGCCCGCCTGGGTGAAGCGGAAGATGTTGTCGACGAAGAACAGCACGTCCTGGCCCTCGACGTCGCGGAAGTACTCCGCCAGCGTCAGGCCCGTCAGGCCGACGCGGGCGCGGGCGCCCGGCGGCTCGTTCATCTGGCCGTAGACCAGTGCGGCCTTCGAGGCGCCTCCCTTGAGATCGATGACGCCCGAGTCGATCATCTCGTGGTAGAGGTCGTTGCCCTCGCGGGTGCGCTCGCCGACACCGGCGAACACCGAGTAGCCGCCGTGACCCTTCGCGATGTTGTTGATCAGCTCCATGATCAACACGGTCTTGCCAACGCCCGCGCCACCGAACAGGCCGACCTTGCCGCCCTTGGCGTAGGGCTCCAGAAGATCGACGACCTTGATTCCGGTGGTCAGGATCTCGACGTCGGTCGACTGGTCGCGGAACTCCGGCGCCGCCTGGTGGATGGCGCGGCGCTCCTTGGTTTTCACCGGCCCGCGCTCGTCGATCGGCTCGCCGATGACGTTGAGGATGCGGCCCAGCGTCTCGGGCCCGACGGGAACCATGATCGGCTCGCCGGTATCGGTCGCCTCCTGGCCTCGCACGAGACCGTCGGTGCCGTCCATGGCGATGGTGCGGACCACCGATTCGCCGAGGTGCTGCGCGACCTCGAGGACCAGCCGGTTGCCGTGGTTGTCCACCTCCAGGGCGTTCATGATCGCCGGCAGCTCGCCTTCGAACCGCACGTCGACGACCGGTCCAGTCACCTGGGTGATTGTGCCGACGTTGTTTTTCATGTCGTCTGAACTCCGCGTACGAATATGCCGGTCCGGCGTCTTACAGCGCTTCCGCGCCGGAAATGATCTCGATCAGTTCGGTGGTGATGGTCGCCTGGCGGGTCCGGTTGAACTCCAGCGTCAGCCGGTCGATCATGTCGCCGGCGTTGCGCGTGGCGTTGTCCATGGCGGACATCCGCGCGCCATGCTCGCCCGCCGCGCTCTCCAGCGTCGCACGATACACCTGCACGGCGAGATTGCGCGGCAGCAGGTCGCTGACCACCGCCTCCTCGGAGGGCTCGTACTCGTAGAGCGCGCCGCCGGCCGCGGGGGCCTCTTCCTCGGCTCCCTCATTCTTCCCGTCGAGCGCCAGCGGCACGAGTTGCTGCACGACCGGCTTCTGCGAGATCACCGAGATGAACTGGTTGTAGATCACCGAGCAGCGGTCGATCTCGCCGTCCTCGATCATCTGCAGGATCTTGCGGACAACGATGTCGACGTCGGAGAACTGGAGGCCGCGCCGGCCGACGATCTGATAGTACTCCTTGATCGATTCGCGGTGCGTCCGGCGCAGCAGGTCGCGCCCTTTGCGCCCGACGCAGATCAGCTTGACCGTCTTGCCCTCGTCCTCCAGACGCCTGATGGTCTGGCGCGCGCTGCGCACGACCTGGCTGTTGAAGGCGCCGCACAGGCCGCGGTCGGAGGTGATGACGACCAGCAGATGGACGTCGTCCTTGCCGGTGCCGGCGAGCAGCGCCGGCGCGCCGGGGATGTCGACGACGCTGGCCGCCATCGACTTCAGCATGCGCTCCATCCGCTCGGCATAGGGCCGCGCCGATTCCGCCTGCGCCTGGGCGCGGCGCAGTTTCGATGCCGCGACCATCTTCATCGCCGACGTGATCTTCTGCGTCGACTTGACGCTGCGGATCCGGTTGCGGAGGTCCCTGAGATTAGCCATGGGTCAGTCCGGGTCGGTCGGGCGCCGGATCAGGCGAACGCCTTGCGGTAGGAGTCGAGGAACTCCTTCACCTTGCCGTCCAGCTCGTCCGTCAGCTCCTTCTTCTCTCGGATCTCCTTGAGGATTTCGGGAGCCTTGCTGCGCATCTCGTCGAGCAGGCCGCGCTCGAAGCGGCCG
>JBBDQX010000218.1:0-17205 GCA_040905765.1 Acetobacterales bacterium | reverse complement strand
GGGGCGGGCTCCCACTCTTCCCGCCCCGCTCGAAATATCCCGCTGCCTGAGGCCAGGCACATCCAGATCCCCGGAAATCAGCCCATGGGGGGGGTTGCAGGCGGCTTTGCGCGACGTGTAACGTGATGTCAACACTTCGCACCGTCGCCCCCTGCGCATACGAAGCCCTGAAGGCAGATGCAGGTTGCGCCGGATTCAGGGATGCGCGGGACAAGACCCTACAGGGCCGCCGCGCAACGTCAGCAGGGGAGATTGACGATGAATATCCGTCAGCTCATTGTTCCGGCTGTCGCCGTCGGCATCGCGTTCGGTGCCGTACCGGCGCACGCCGACAAAGCCAGCGACACGCTGCGCTGGGCCTCCAACTCGGAGCCCGACAACTTCGACATGTACATGAACACCCTCCGCGAGGGCATCATCATGGGTCGCCATGTGTGGGATTCCCTCATGGAGGTGGACCCGGAAAACGGCGACTTCAGGCCCTCGCTCGCTAAATCCTTCAAGTGGATAGACCCTACCACCATCGAGTTCGAGCTGAACGAAGGCATCAAGTTCCACAACGGCGAGGAATTCAACGCCGACGACGTCGTGTTCACGATGAACTACGTCGCCGACCCGGCGAACAAGGTCACCGCGATCAGCCGGATCCAGTTCGTCGCCGGGGCCGAGAAAGTCGACGACTACACGGTGCGGGTAAAGCTGAAGTCGCAGTTCCCCGCCGCGATGCAGTACCTGTCGAGCGTCGCCGTCATTTACCCGAATGAGTATTACGGCAAGGTCGGGCCGGACGGCATGTCGAAGGAGCCGGTCGGCACGGGCCCCTACCGGGCGACCAACATCGACTACGGCAACCGGATGGAGTTCGAGCTGTTCGAGGGCTACGAACACGGCCCGAAGAACGCCACCATCGGCAAGATGGTCTTCCGGCGCCTCGAGGAGCGAAACACCCAGCTCGCCGAACTGATGTCCGGCGGCCTCGACTGGATCTGGCGGGTACCGCCCGACCAGGCCCGGCAGCTGGAAGGGCGCGATGGCCTGACCGTGACGCAGGGCGCGACGATGCGTATCGGCTTCCTGACCTTCGACGTTCAGGGCAAGACGGGCGGGCCGGACGACAATCCGATGCTCAACAAGAAGGTCCGTGAGGCCATCAGTCATGCCATCGACCGCGAGCAGATCGCCAAGCAGCTGATGGGGCCGGCGGCGGACGTGCTCCATGTCTTCTGCTATCCGACCCAGTTCGGCTGCAGCGACGAGGGCGCCAGGCGCTACGAGTACGATCCGGACAAGTCGAAGGAACTGCTCGCCGAGGCCGGCTACCCGAACGGCTTCAGCACGTCGTTCCACGCCTATCGGGACCGCCCGATCGCCGAAGCGATCATCGGCAACCTGAGTGCCATCGGCGTCCGGCCGCAGCTGACCTACGTCAGCTCGGGAGCGGTGCGCAAGCTCCGTCGCGAGCAGGGCCTGCGGCTGTACTTCGGCACCTGGGGTTCGTCGTCGATCAACGACGTCACCGCGGTGCTGGGCAACTGGTTCCAGGGCGGACCGGATGACCAGGCGAAGGACCAGAAGGTCATCGACCTGATGGAGAAGGGCAACACGACCGACGAGGAAGTCCGCAAGGAGGCCTACTCGGCCGCCCTGCAGCGGATCGCCGAGGAGGCGTTCGCCCTGCCGCTGTTCAACTGGGCCTACAATTACGCCTACTCCGACAATCTCGAGTTCACCCCGAGCCCGGACGAAGTGCCGCGGTTCTGGAACGCTCGCTGGAAGTAGGCGACTATCCGGTTCGGGGGCCGGTTGCGGGAAATCCGCGGCTGGCCCCCGTTCCAGTCCTGACCGGATTCATTAGGGTGTCGAGGTAAGGCGTCATGCTCGTCTTTATGGCCCGCAGGCTCTTCGTCGCGGTGCTCGTCGCCTTCACCGTCTCGGTGATCGCCTTTTCGCTGATGCGCATCTCCGGCGACCTTGCCGTGATGCTTGCCGGCGAGGATGCCACCGCCGAGCAGGTCGAGATCATCCGCGAGCGCTTCGGCCTGAATCGCCCCTACTACATCCAGTACCTCGAATGGATGGGCAAGGCGGTGCAGTTCGATTTCGGCGAGTCGATGTTCTATCCGCAGTCAGTCTCTTCCCTCATTGTCGACCGCATCACGAACACGCTTACCCTCGCCGGTTTCGGCCTGGCGTTCGCGCTCAGCCTTTCGATCCCTATGGGCGTGCTGGCGGCCCTGCGGCCCGATTCCTGGATCGACCGGCTTGCGCTGACCATCGCCGTGCTGGGCCAGGCGCTGCCTGGCTTCTGGTTCGCGCTGATACTGATGTTCATCTTCGGCCTGTACCTCGGCATGTTTCCGATATCGGGATCGGACACCTACTGGCACTTCGTGCTGCCGGCGATCTCGCTCGGCTACTATTCGACGCCCGCAGTAATGCGCCTGACGCGCACGGGCATGCTGGAGGTGATGTCGTCGGACTACATCCGCACCGCCAGGGCCAAGGGCCTGCACACCGGCACGATCCTGTTCAAGCACGCCCTGCGCAATGCGGTGATTCCCGTGGTGGCTCTCTCGGCCGTGCAGTTCGGCAACATGCTCGGCGGCTCGATCGTCACCGAGACCGTCTTTCAGATTCAGGGCCTCGGCAAGCTCGCCTACGATGGCGTGCTGAAGAACGACTTCCCGGTGGTGCAGGCCGTGCTGCTGCTCGTCGCGGTCTTCTACATCGTGCTGGTCCTGCTCGGCGACCTGCTGAATGCGTGGCTGGATCCGCGCATCCGCGTCGGTTGAACGTGCTTACGGTTAGGAACTGAGCCATGGCCCTACCGACCATGACACGAGTCTCCCCTGCCGATCCCGGCGACATCCCGGGCGGCGCCGATCCACTCGGCGTCGAGTCGCCCGGACAGCCTACTTCCGGTCAGCTCTTCGTTCGCCGCGTCGTCGGCCACGGCAGCTTTGTGTTCGCAGCCACGATCATCGTCGGCATCATCCTGATGGCGTTGCTCGCGCCCTGGCTCGCGCCGCACGACCCTTACAACCAGGACTTGGGAAACCGCCTCGTCTATCCCATCTGGACCGAGAACGGCACCTGGCTGCATCCGCTCGGCACCGACGCACTCGGGCGCGACTATCTCAGCCGCGTCATCTACGGGTCGCAGATCTCGCTGATCATCGGCTTCACGGCGATGACGATCTCCGGCCTGATCGGCACCACGATGGGCGTTCTTGCCGGCTACTTCGGCGGCCGGGTCGATATGGTCGTCACCTTCCTGCTGACCACCCGGCTGACCCTGCCGGTGGTAATGGTCGCTCTCGCGCTCGTCGTCGTCGTCGGCGGTTCCCTCTATACGGTGATTCTGGTGCTCGGCTTCCTGCTCTGGGACCGCTTCACCGTGGTGATGCGCAGCACCACGCAACAGGTGCGCTCACTCGATTACGTCGCCGCGGCGGAGGCCATCGGCTGTTCCACCCGGCGCATCATTCTGTCCGAGATCATGCCGAACGTGCTCGGCAACCTGCTGGTCATTGCGACCTTCGAGGTGGCGCATTCGATCCTGCTCGAGGCGGCGCTGTCCTTCCTCGGCGTCGGTGTGCAGCCGCCCACCCCGTCCTGGGGCCTTATGGTTGCCGAAGGCCGCGACTACATGCTGTTCGAGCCCTATCTGATCATGATCCCGGGCTTCTGCATCTTCACTCTGGTGCTCGCCATCAACATGCTTGGCGACGGCGCCCGTGACATCCTCGCTCCGGAGAATCGCAGTTGAGCGTCCTCCTCGAAGTCCAGGACCTGAATGTCGACATCCCGCTGTCCTCGGGCATCCTGCATCCGGTCCAGAAGCTCACATTCCACGTCGACAAGGGCGAGACCCTCTGCATCGTTGGCGAGAGTGGCTGCGGCAAGTCCCTGACCTCCCTTGCACTCATGGACCTGCTGCCCAAACGCGCCAGCCGCACCGGCACCAAGCTGGAACTGGCCGGCATGAATCTGCTCACCGCCTCGAACCGGGAGATGTCCGACATCCGCGGCAACCGCATGGGCATGATCTTCCAGGAACCGATGTCGAGCCTCAATCCGGCCTTCACCATCGGCAACCAGATGGAAGAGGCGATGCTGCGCCACCGCGACGTCTCCCGCAAGGAGGCGCGCGAACGTGCGATCTACCTGCTGGAGAAGGTCGGCATCACCGGCGCCCGCGGTCGTCTTGGCCAGTATCCCCATCAGCTCTCCGGCGGCCTTCGACAGCGTGTGATGATCGCCATGACGCTAATGTGCGGCCCCGACCTGATCATCGCCGACGAGCCGACCACGGCGCTCGACGTGACCATCCAGGCGCAGATTCTGCTGCTGCTCAAGGAGCTGCAGCGCGAGTTCGGGATGGGCCTGATCCTGATCACCCACGACCTCGGCGTGGTCGCCCGCATGGCCGACCGTGTCTGCGTCATGTACGCCGGGCAGATCGTCGAGCAGGGCACGGCCGAGGAGGTGTTCGGCGACCCGATGCATCCCTACACCCGCGGCTTGATCGACTGCATCCCGGTCCCCGGCAAGACCAAGCGCGGCGAACATCTGGGGTCTATCCCGGGTATGGTACCGAGCCTCGTCGGAGCTTTCCAGGGCTGCCATTTCCGCGACCGCTGCCCGCACGCCCATGACCGTTGCGCGCCCGATCCCATCCATCTGAACTGGATCGGCGAGGGGCGCGGCTATCGCTGCGTGCTGTCGCCCGAGGAGACACGCAGGGCCGGCGAACTGGAGGCGGCGGAATGAACCAGCAGACACCCGTCCTCGAAACCGTCGACGTCACCCGTACCTTCAAGGTCGGCGCCGGCGTGTTCAGCCGCAAGAAGATCCTGAAGGCGGTCAACGGCGTCTCCCTCACCGTCAACAAGGGCGACGTGCTGGGGCTGGTCGGCGAGAGCGGTTGCGGCAAGAGTACGCTGGCGAAGATGCTGCTCGGACTGCTGCCGCCCAACGCGGGCGACATCCGCTTCGACGGCGACCCGGTGATGAGTATCGACCGCCTGGAGCTGGCGCGCCGCGTGCAGCCGATCTTTCAGGATCCCTACTCGTCGCTGAACCCGCGCAAGACGATCTTCGATTGCATCGCCCTGCCGCTGAAGGTGCACAAGGTCGGCGACAAGAGCGAATGGACGGACCGCGTGCGCGACATCATGGAGACCGTCGGCCTTTCCGACCAGTACATGAGCGCCTACCCGAGCCAGCTCTCTGGGGGGCAGCGCCAGCGCGTCGCCATCGCCCGCGCCCTGATAATGCGCCCCGAGGTGGTAATCTGCGACGAGCCGACCTCGGCGCTCGACGTCTCGGTGCAGTCGCAGATCCTCAACCTGCTACTCGACCTGCGCAAGGACTTCGGCCTCACCTATGTGCTGATCAGCCACAACCTCGCGGTGGTCGAGCATATCGCCACACGGGTGGCGGTGATGTATCTCGGCCGCATCGTCGAGGAGAATGATACCGAGGGGATCTTCCGCAATCCGCGCCACCCCTACACGCGCGCGCTGCTGGAATCGGTGCTGACGCCGGAACCGCATCTGGGCGTGCCGGAGACGCACCTGGGCGCCGAATTCCCCAATCCCATCGATCCGCCTCAGGCGTGCACCTTCCATCCGCGCTGCATCCACTTCATGAAGGGCCTGTGCGACGAGATCGCGCCGCGCCCGCTGGTGCAGGACGATGGCGGGATGGCCGAGTGCCATCTCTACGACGAGAAGTACGCTGCCAAGGCGGCGGCCACCGGCGGCTGACGGCCAGGCCGGCGTCCGTGATCGGGTCGCCGATGATGCACCGTTCGAGCAGATCGCCTGCCCGGCTTGTCGCGGCGATATGTGCGGCCGCCCTGCTCTCCCTCGGTACCGCCGCCCCGTCCGGGGCGACCGAGGTGGACCTCGAGATACTGCTGGCGGTCGACATCTCCGACAGTGTCCAGCCCGACGAGGCTCAACTCCAGCGCGACGGCTATCTCGCCGCCATCGCCAGCCAGCAGATAATCGACGCCATCCAGCAGGGTGAACTCGGGCGCATTGCGCTCGCCTACATGGAATGGGCGGACGCCCACAACCAGCGCGTGGTGGTCGACTGGACCGTGATTGCGGACGCAGACGACGCCCGTGGCTTCGTCGACCTGCTCGCCGAACAGCCGATCGGCTCCGGCTTCCATACCTCGATCAGCGCCGCCATCGACGTCGGAGTCGGCCTGATCGAGGACAATGGCTTCGAGGGCAAGCGCCGGATCATCGACATCTCCGGCGACGGACGCAGCAACAAGGGGCGCCCTCTTGCCGACGCCCGTGCCGACGCCATCGCCCGGGGCATCACCATCAACGGCCTGCCGGTGAGCGGCTACTCGCGCCTGGCCAGAAGCCGCGTCCCGCCCGAGTATCTTGAGGAGTACTATCGGGACGAGGTGATCGGCGGCCCGGGTGCGTTCATGGTGGTGGCAGAGAATTTCGAGGACTTCGTGACCGCAATCCATCGCAAGCTGCTCAAGGAGATCGCCGACGCGGGCGACGAGGGAGACACGCTCGCCGGCGCAGGAGGCTTTTGAAATGGACGGACAGCCTGAATCCGCCGACCGCATTCTCCTGCAACGCGCCGATGGCGTCGCCACGGTGGTGCTGAACAACCCCGCGCGGCGCAACGCCCTCAGCAAGGCGATGTGGCGGGACCTCGGCGATACCTTTACGGCGCTGGCGGAGGATTCGTCCGTGCGCTGCGTCGTGATCCGCGGTGCCGGTGACAAGGCGTTCGCCGCCGGGGCCGACATATCCCGCTTCCGGGAAGAGCGGTCCACGCTGAACCTCGTCCGCGACTACGACGCCATGGTCGACCATGCGCAGGACGCCATCCGTCACTGTCCCCACCCGGTCGTCGCGATGATCATGGGCGCCTGCGTCGGCGGCGGCTGCGGCATCGCCCTCGCCTGCGACATCCGGATCGCCGGCGAGTCCGCGAAGTTCGGCATCACCGCCCGCAACCTTGGGATCTTCTATCCCTACCACGACATCGCGGAGCTCGAGCGGCTGGTCGGCCCCGCAGTGGCGATGGAGATCATGATCGAGGGCCGGATCATGTCCGGCCGGGAGGCTTGCGAGAAAGGCCTGGTCAACCGGGTCATCGTCGACGAGCGGGTCGAGGCCGAGGCGATGGAGGCCGCCGCCCGAATCGCCGAAGGCGCGCCCCTTTCCGCGCGTTTCCACAAGAAGGCCATTCGCCGCGCCGCCGACCCGCGCCCGCTAACGGACTCCGAGCGCGAGGAGGTGTACCGTTTCGCCGAGACCGAGGACTACTGGACCGGAGTCGAGGCATTCCTGAACAAGAAGCCCGCACGCTTCAGCGGCCGCTGACGGCGCGCCGCCGACCGGAGGAGCTCCACATGCTCGAGAAGACCAGCCAGCACTATTTCCCCGGCGCCACCGAGAACTGGGAGCGTTCCCCACCGGCCGAGGCCGGCTTCGACGCCGAGGCGCTGCAGCAGGCCATAAACCATGCCATCGCCTCCGAGACGTTGTGGACGCGGGACCTGCAGCGCTCGGTCGACGAGCAGATGAACGAGCCGCCGCCCTACAACGAGATCCTCGGTCCGATGCAGGAGCGCGGCGGCCAGAGCGGCGTCATCCTGCGCGGCGGACGCATCGTCGCCGAATGGGGCACCCCTGCCCGCGTCGACATGACCTTCAGCGTCACCAAGAGCTTCGTCTCGACCTGCGCCGGCATCGCCTGGGACCGCGGCCTGATTCCCGACCTGCACGCGCCGGTGCGCGAGCTGGTCGATGACGGCGGGTTCGAGGCGCCCCACAACGACGGGATCACATGGCACCAGCTGTTGCAGCAGACCAGCGAGTGGCAGGGCACGCTGTGGGACAAGCCGGACTGGATCGACCACTACCGCCATTCCGACAAGAAGGGCACCAGGCGCGAGCTGCGCGAGCCCGGCACGTACTGGGAGTACAATGACGTCCGGGTGAACCGCGCCAGCCTCGCGATCCTGCGCGTGCTGCGCGAGCCGCTGCCCGAGGTTCTGAAGCAATCCGTGATGGACCCGATCGGCGCCAGCGACCTGTGGCAATGGCACGGCTATCGCAACTCCTGGGTCGAGATCGACGGCCGGCAGATACAGTCGGTGTCCGGCGGCGGCCACTGGGGCGGCGGCATGTTCATCAGTGCCCATGACATGGCCCGATTCGGCTACCTCTATCTTCGGCGCGGCGAATGGAACGGCCGGCGCATCGTCTCTGAAGACTGGGTCGACCGCGCCACCACGCCGTGCGAGCAGAACCCGAAGTACGGCTACATGCTCTGGCTCAACGGCACGCAGGAGAACGCGCCGAGCGCGCCGGCCTCCAGCTATTTCATGCGCGGTGCGGGCTCGAACGTGGTGTGGATCGACCCGGACCACGATCTCGTCGCCGTCCTGCGCTGGATCCAGAAGCCGAAGATCGACGGCTTCTGCCAGCGCGTCATCGCGGCCATCGCCCGATGACCGGCGTCGTGGTCTGCCCGCAGCCGCGGGCAGCGGACATCGGTGCTGATATCCTGGCGCGCGGCGGCAACGCCTTCGACGCGGCGCTGGCGACGGCCTTCGCCCAGATGGTGCATGACCCGTTCATGTGCGGCATGGGCGGCATGGGCACGATGGTGTGGTTCCGCGCCGACACCGGCGAGGCCGGCTCGATCGACTTCTACAACCGCGCCGGCGCAAAGGTGACGCCGGACATGTGGGCGAAGGACTTCAAGGGCCGCACCGAGATCTCCGGCTACACCCTGTTCAACGACTACCGCAGCGAGATCGGCTACACCGCTATCATGACGCCCGGCACCCTCGCCGGTCTCGGCGAGGCCCATGCCCGCCATGGCTCCCTCCCGTGGGCGGAGCTGATCGCCCCGGCCGCGCAGGACGCGCGCGATGGCATCGTCGTTACCCCGCATGTCCGCAACACCTGGATCCGCTACCGCCAGCCGGGCATCCCGGACGGCAAGACCCGCATCCGCGCCACGGCGGAATGCGCCCGCATCTTCCTGCGGCCCGACGGCGAGTTCTTCGATATCGGCGAGACGGTGCGCAATCCCGACATGGCGGACACGCTCGACATCGTCGCCGACAAGGGGCCGCAGGAGTTCTATACCGGCGAACTCGGCGCCCGCATCGCGGCCGACCTCGCCGCCAACGGGTCCTACGTCACCGCCGGCGATCTCCGCGACTACCGTCCCCAGGCCGGCAAGCCGCTGGAGAGCAGCTACCGTGGATACACGGTCTACTCCAACCCGCCGCCCGGCAGCGGCGCCACGCTTATCGAGATGCTCAACATTCTCGAGCATTTCGACCTCGGCGCGACGCATCACAGCTCGGCCGAGCACGTCGACCTCGTGGCACGGGCGATGGCCGCGGCGCATGCCGACCGCAACGAGCACCTCGGCGACCCGGCCCACGCCGACGTGCCGACCGAAATGCTCATTTCCAAGGATCGCGCGGCGAAGTGGGCTGAAAAGATCAAGGAGGGCGCCTTCCTCGGCGACGGCAAGGAGGCGCCGCCGTCGTGCACTACCCACCTCGGCGTGCAGGACGCGCAGGGCAACGCCGTCGCGCTCACCCACACGCTCGGCACCAGCGCCGGCGTCGTCACCCCGGGGCTCGGCTTCGTCTACAACAACTCGATGAAGCTGTTCGACCCGCTCCCGGGCCGGCGCAACTCGATGGCGGCGGGCAAGGCCCGCACCACCGGCATGTGCCCGACCATCTTCGTCAAGGACGGCAGGGCCCGCCTCGTCTGCGGCGCGCCGGGCGGCAGCGTCATCATCAGCGCCGTGCTGCAGTCGATCCTCAACGTCGTCGACTTCGGTATGACCGCGATCGAGGCGGTGACCGTGCCGCGCATTCATTGCGAAGGCGGCCGCGTCCATGCGGAGGCTACCGTACCGCTGCGCGAAATCCGCCGGCTCGAGGCGATGGGGCACGAGGTCGAACACATGCCCTACAGCTTCGGCCCGTCGATGTCCCGCGCCCACATCATCGAGACGACCCACGTCGGGCGCGTCCGGGCCGGCTCCGATCCGCGCGGCGGCGCTGGCGTATCTTATGCCTGGTAAGGCCGCCTATCCGAACCGGCCGGAGATGAAGCCTTCGCACAACTGGTCTTCGGGGTTCATGAACAGCTTTTCCGTCGCCTCGAGTTCGCGCAGCACGCCGAGATGGAAGAACGCCGTGCGCTGCGATATCCGCGCCGCCTGCTGCATGTTGTGGGTGACGATCACGATCGGGTAGTCGGCCTTCAGGTCCTCGATCAGTTCCTCCACCCGGGCAGTCGCGATGGGATCGAGCGCCGAGCAGGGCTCGTCCATCAGAATCACGTCGGGCCGGGTCGCCAGCGCCCGGGCGATGCATAGCCGCTGCTGCTGCCCGCCCGACAACGCCGCCCCGCTGGTCTGCAGCCGGTCCTTCACCTCGTCCCACAGTCCCGCCTGCGACAGGCTTCTCTCCACCAGCGCATCCATATCCTTGCGCGTCGACGCGAAGCCGCGCAGGCGCGCACCGTAGGCGACGTTCTCGTAGACCGTACGCGGGAACGGGTTCGGCTTCTGCGCCACCCAGCCGAACCGGCGGCGGATCTCCGTCGGATCGATATCCTTCGCGTACACATCCTGACCGTCCATCAGGATTCTGCCCTCGAGTCGTGTCTGCTCGATGGTGTCGTTCATGCGGTTTAGGCAGCGCAGCAGCGTCGACTTGCCGCACCCCGAGGCACCGATCAGCGCCAGCACCTCGCGGTCGTATATATCCAGGTCGATGTCGAACAGGGCCTGCTTCGGGCCATACCAGAAATTCAGCCTCTCGATGCTGAGCCTGGCGGGCGGTGGGCCCGCATCGACAGGGTCGGCCTGCGCCGTCTCGGAAGGCATTGCCTGCTGCACGCTCTCTCTGGTCGGGTTCGATGACGGATTTGTGACGGCTGCCGCGCCGGAAGTCGAGCCCGCCGTGTCGCGAAGGTCGGTCACGCCATTGAACTCCCGCGCGTTTTCGCCAAGATGACGCCTCCCTTCCGAACGCAGGTGACACCATGTCCGCGACCGACAAGCGCAAGGCCTTTCGTACCGTGCTCGCAGGTCAACGCTGCGTGCACCCTGCGGCGACGTTCGACGCGTTGTCCGCCCGGGCCGCCACCGACCTCGGCTTCGAGACCGGGGTGCTGGCCGGCTCGGTCGCGTCGATGGCGGTCGTCGGCGCCCCGGGCGGACAACGCGCTCAACGTCCGCCGGACGGTCGAGGAGCTGGAGACCGCCGGCGTCGCCGCTCTCACCGTCGAGGACACCGACCTGCCCCCGCCCTGGGGCGAACCGGGCCGCGCACGGCTGATTCCGCTGGAGGAGGGCGTCGGCAAGGTGCGCGCCGCGCTCGACGCTCGTGCCGACCCTGAACTGGTCGTCGTTGCCCGCACCGGAGCCATGGGCATCGCCGGAACCGACGAATGCGTCAAGCGCGCCCGGGCCTACGCAGGAGCCGGTGTCGATGCACTGTTCCTCACGGGCATGGAGACGAAGGCGCAGCTCGAGGCGGTAGCGTCCGCCGTGGACATACCGCTGATGCTCGCGCACGCGGGGGAGGAGATCGACGACCCCGACGTGCTGTCCGCCCACCGCGTGAGGATCTGCCTGCAGCCGCACATTGCCTTCACTGCCGCGGCCCGGGCGATCCACGATACGCTGGAGGCGCTGCGGGAAGGCACGAGCCCCGCCGACGTGCCCGGCGTGGCGTCGGGCGACCTGATGAAACGGCTCGTCCGCGACGCGGACTATCGTCGCTGGATGAAGGACTATCTCGCGGGTGGCTGAGACGGTCTCCGCCATCCGGCGGCCCGCGCCGCCTCGTCCGAGCAGAACCTGCGGCTGCCATCGCCGGCCGCATCCTCCGGAAGGCCGTCGTACTGCGAGTCCGTAGGGACGAGATACACCTTGTTTCCGTCCTTCACGCGGCCACGCACCACGCACGGGCCGGCGTCAGTGCGGCCGTCGTCGTGCTTGCGACGCCATTCGGCGGGCGGCTCGAAGCTGCCCCGCCAGATCCCGAGATTGCCGAAGCGCGCCTGCCGCTCCTTCTCCTGGTACTCCCGCGGCGCGTCATCCAGGGCCATCGCATAGCCCTGATCGAGCAGGATAAAGGAGAGGTTCCTCTCGTCGGCGAAGCAGGCCGTCGCGTCGCCCTCCTGCCGTTCGCATGCCGGCCGGCGATCGGCGAGCGTGATCACCTTGTGCAGCGAGTAGGCCGCATCCAGCCCGCACGGCCATGCCTCGCCATCATGCAGGCAGCTCTGCGACAGTTCCGGCGTGTCTATCCCGAACAGCTGCACCGCCCTGCCGTCGATCTCCAGCGTGTCGCCGTCGATGACCCGCACGCCGGGCCACTTGTCGGTCATCGCCCGGACCGGGCCGTTACCGACAGCCAGTACAAGACCGGACAGGAGGATGGCGGTCAGGCCAGGCAGCGTGCGAATCGGCATGCGACGATCGTCCCGAGCTGAAGTCCGGCATGCACAGTCGGCGGAGATTGTAGCGGCAATGTGACCGATGGCCCGCTGGTTCGTGCGGCCCTCCCGCCTCGGGCCGCCGCTCAGGTGAAGGGGACCACCGGCAACACGACCTGGCTCGGCCGCCCGGCGTCGTGGAACACCGTCTGGTGCGCCGTCTTCAGGGTGGCATCTCCGTATTCGTCCAGTCCCGTATTGTGATTGCGGTCGAAGTTCGGGAAGTCGCTCGACTGAATGTCGACGCGGATGCGGTGCCCCTTCAGGAAGCGGTTGCCGGTCGGCATCATCTGGATGGTGTAGCCGTACACCTTGCCCGGCTCGATAAGCGACTCCGTACCCTCGCCGTCGCGATAGCGTGCCCGCACGATGCCGTAGCTGATCTCCTGCACGAAGCCGTCCGGATGGATGTCGATCAGCTTCGCGACGAAGTCGGTGTCCGGCGCCGACGAGGCCGCCCACAGCTTCACCTCGACGGGGCCGACGATCTCCAGCGGCTTGTCCAGCGGCTCCGAGGTGAAACTCAAGATGTCGCGCCGTCCGTCCAGCCGCCGCTGGTCCATCGGCTCCTGCTGGCCCTCGAGCGTGAACAGCGTCATCACCGGATCGCGCGGGTCGTAATCGTAACTGCCGGTCGGTTCGTCGCCGGGCTTCTGTGGCGACAGCGTGCCGTCCCCGCCGCTGGTGTTGGCGTGGCCGCCGCTGTGCAGGTACCACGGCGTCGGCTTCATGCCCTTGGGCGGCCAGTCGTCCTCGTGCCGCCATGTGTTGGCGCCCATCACGAAAATCTGCGCCGGCGCCCAGTCGTCAGCCTCCGTGGGTTCGCCCTTCAGCCATTTCGCGAACCAGGCGTCGGCGATGTCGAACCAGCTCCGTTCCGCCTCGGGGCCGAAATCCATCTCGCCCAGCTTGCGCTTGAGCGCCAGCGTCGTATGCCCCCACGGTCCCACGATCAGGCGCTGGTTCTTGCGGGCATGCTCGCTGTAGCCGTTGGCGCGCATGCCGCTGAACTGCTTGATGGTGCCGACCTGCTGGTCGTACCAGCCGGTGCCGCTGAGGACCGGCACGTCGATGTCCTTGTGCCTCTTCTCGTGCTGGAAGTGGTCGCGTTTGGAGCTGTCGAGCATGCGCAGCCAGTATTCTCGCATACCCGGCATGGCGTGTTCGGGGATGTCGGTCACGGGCAGGTACCACAGCCATTTGCTGCGGTCCCTCACCTCCCAGAATTCCTTTGCCTGCTCGGGCGACTTCGGACCGCCGGACACCTGCAGCTTCTGCCCGGTATCGACCGAGATGTTGTTGATCACCCATGTCATGCGCCGGCCGAGCCTGACCACGCCGCTGACGTGCCGGTCGAGGTGGTTGGCGACGCAGCCCTGCGCGAACATCGCCTTCAGGTGCGGCGGGCGCGTCGGCGCCAGTTCCCACTGCGTCATGCCGCAGTAGGAGTTCCCGAACGTGCCGACGTCCCCGGTCGAGCCCGGCAGCGTCGCTGCCCATTCGACCGCGTCGTAGCCGTCCTCGATGCACGGGTTCTCGGGGTTGCCGCCCTGGTGCAGGTTGTGCGCGCCCTCGGAGTCGTAGCGCCCCCGGACGTCCTGGTAGACGACGATGTAGCCGCGCTCGGCCATCTTGTGGCCGATCTCTATGTGCATCTGGCGGCGTGTCTTGCCGTAGGGCGTGCGGCACAGCAGCACCGGATAGCTGCCATCGGACTCCGGCCGGTAGATGTCGGCGCGCAGGACCGTCCCGTCGCGCATCTTCGCCGGCACGTTGTGCTCGACGGATACCTTGCCGCTGGCGTCGTCGGCCATGTCATCCCTCCGGGTGGCGATTGGCGGAAGAGAGTGGGAGTCGAACCCACCAGGGACGCCGCGCGCCCCTCACAGGATTTGAAGTCCAGGCGCCCCACCGGGAACGATTCTCTTCCTTACGGTGAAATCAGCTGCTCAGCTTTGCGGCTCGTAAAATGTATGGAACGGAGTCGCAGGGACTCTAGGATGATGCAGGGGTGTGCTCAGTGCTCGGATATGAGAGATCGAGACTGCACATGATACAGGAATTTAAGGATTTCATCGTCAAGGGCAATGTCATGGACTTGGCGGTGGGCATCATCATCGGTGCCGCCTTTACCGCAATCGTAAATTCTCTTGTCGGTGATCTGATCAACCCGGTGATCGGGCTCTTTACCGGCGGCATCGATTTTTCCGGCTGGTTCTATTCGCTCGACGGCAACGACTATGCCTCGCTGGAGGCGGCCCGCGAGGCCGGGGCGCCGGTCTTTGCCGTGGGCCGCTTCACGATGGCGGTCATCAATTTCCTGATTATCGCCTTTGTTGTCTTCATGCTGGTCAAGATGGTCAACCGGGTAAAGGCGACGGCGGTGCGCGACGATGACGTGGCACCTGAGATCCCCACCGGGCCATCCGAGAAAGATCTGCTGACGGAAATTCGCGATGCCCTGGTGCGACAAAAGGCGGAGTGATCACAAGCACCTGGTCATCCTGACCGCCTTCGCCTCAGGGAAACACCTCGCTCCGCGGGCGCACCAGCGTGCGCAGGTCGCCGCTACGCCGTGTGAAGCCCGCGGCGTCGAACGATTCCAGTATCTGGATGGTGATGTTGCGGCCGACGCCGGCGCGGTCCCGGAACATCCGTGCATCGAAGCCCGCCGCCTTTTCACGGGCCAGCGTCTCGGCGATCTCCGCGAGGCGCCGCAGATACACGGGCTTCAGGAAGCGGTTGTCCGCCACCCCGGCGACCAGCCCGAATGCCGCGGCACGGCGCAGGAAGCGGCGCAGATTCTCCGGATCGACACCCAGGTCCCGTGCCATGTCGTGCACCACAGGCGGCTGCATGCCACCCTTGTCCAGCACCGGACCGACGAGCGTCCACAGCCGCGCGTCTTCCGGCGGCAGGGTCGGCCGGAAACCCGCGCGCTGGAGTCCCGGCCCGGTACGGCCGATGGCCCCTTCCGCGACGAGCGCATCGAGCGCTGCATCGAAGAGAGGACGCGGCGGAGGCGGCGTCATCGACTTGCGCAGCGGGCCGGCCTGCGGACCCGGATGATCCGGACGGTTGCCGTGCCAGACCTCAAGTGCCTTGACCAGCGCGGTCCGCGTGTCCTCCCACGCCGGAAGGGAAAAGGCGGTCTCGGCCCCGGTTGCGCCGGCCACCGCCATGTCCGTCCCGGCGCGCAGCCGTGCCGCCGCTTCCGGCGACAGGTTGCGGGCGAGTTCGAAGCGCGCGAGCGGGACGCCCTCGGGCGACAGCGGCAGTGCCCCGGCGAGCGCCGCCGCCGCATCCGGTGTCTCCTGCGCACGCAGCAGCGCGAGACGCTCGGGGCGCGCACGGCCGCGGGTGGCGCCGAACGGCTCGATCACCGTGCCGCCCGCGATCGTCCGCGTCGCCGACTGGTCGCGCAGGACCGGCCGGTCGCCGAATAGTGCCACCGTCGCCCGGTCGAGCACGAGCTGCGCCAGCCCCGTCTGACCGGGCGCGATCTCCCGGCCTTCCAGCACGGCGACGCGCGCCGGAATATCGTCCGCGCCGATATGCACGTGCACCGGTGTCCAGTGCTTGAGCGAGCGCTGCTCCGACGGGAGAACCCGCAGCCGAAGGTCGATACGCGCCGTGGGTGCGTGGATCGCGCCTGAGACCAGCCATTGTCCCCGCCGCACGTCGGTCCGGCGCAGGTCCGAACCCGCGATGTTCAGCGCGCAGCGCTGGCCGACCGTGGCGGACCCGGCGTCGCGATCCTGCGCACGCAGGCCGCGCACGCGCACGGGCACGCCTTCCGGCGCCAGCAGCAGCTCGTCGCCGGGGCGGACGAAACCGGATAGCACCGTCCCGGTCACCACCAGCCCCGCCCCGGCGACGGTGAAGCGGCGGTCGACGGCCAGCCTGAACCAGCCGTCCGGGCGGATCGCCGTCCCCTCGCCAGCCGCCGCGTGCAGATGGTCGCGCAGCGCGTCCACGCCGGCGCCCGTGACGGCGGAGACCGCGAACACGGGGGCACCGTCCAGGGCCGTGCCGGCGAGCAGGTCCGCAATCTCGCGCTCGACCGCCCGTAGCCGTGACGCGTCCACGCGGTCGGTCTTGGTGATTGCCACCACGCCGGCTGAAATGTCGAGCAGATCGAGGATCGCCAGATGCTCGCGTGTCTGCGGCATCGGGCCGTCATCGGCCGCCACGACGAGCAAGGCGACGTCGATGCCCGGGACCCCGGCCAGCATGTTGCGCACGAACTTCTCGTGCCCCGGCACGTCGACGAACCCCAGCACCTCGTTACCGGGGCCGATCGGTGCATAGGCGAATCCGAGGTCGATCGACATGCCGCGCACCTTCTCTTCCGGCAGCCGGTCGGCGTCGACGCCGGTCAGCGCCTTCACCAGCAGCGTCTTGCCGTGGTCGATATGCCCCGCCGTGGCGACGATCACGGCAGTCGCCCGAGCTGTGTGACGAAGCCGGCCTCGTC
Source organism: Acetobacterales bacterium (assembly GCA_040905765.1). Lineage (GTDB taxonomy): Bacteria > Pseudomonadota > Alphaproteobacteria > JBBDQX01 > JBBDQX01 > JBBDQX01. The sequence continues at coordinate 189 of JBBDQX010000218.1, read as the reverse complement.
CTCGAGGCAACGCAGGTCGAACCACAGGGCGCCGCCGGCCATGCGGCCGACGACCGGGACCGGCAGCGCGCGGAACGACGACGCCAGCCGCTCCAGCGCCCGACCACCGCGACCGCCGCCGCCGGGCCGGATCACCACGGCGGCGCTAGGCAGCGTCTCCACCGGCTGGGCGCCGCTGCCGATCTGGCT